>CAYGWQ010000013.1:0-38734 GCA_964353465.1 uncultured Acidobacteriota bacterium
ATTCTCCCGTTTGGTGGTCAGATGTTTGAGCTCCAACATTTTTTCGTAGGTTTCCAGCGCCATCTGGTCGTTGGTCAGCTGCTGGTAGCAGCCGGCAACTTTTAAATGGATATCTTCGCGGCGCTCAAAAGCCGGATCCAGTTCCAAAACCTTCGAGAAATATTTGATGGCCTCGTGATACTGCTTGAGGCCCATGTAGTTGTTTCCCATGCTTTCGTACAGGTAGGCGAGCCCCGGGTCATTATCGCTCAGGACCTGAATGGCTTTTTGAGAGTACCGGATGGCTTCGTCGTGCTGACCGAGCCTTTCATAGTTGCGGCTGATGCCGGCATACAGCATCCACTGGGTGTCTTTTTCCTGGGCTTCCACATATTTCTCGCAGATGTGGCGCGCGGCGAGCGATTTGGCGATCCTGCCGTGGTATTCCAGGAGCGACCCGAGGTAGAAATGAACGAAGCCGCACATGTCGGGCATAAACTCGGGTTTGTTGGGATCGAACAGGCGCGCGGACTTCAGCAGGTGCTGCAGGGCTTCCTTGTCATTACCGGCATTGTACCGGCAGATCCCGATCTTGCCGGCGAAATAGGCACGCACATTAGCCGGCTTCGCCATTTGGAACGCCTCTGCGTAATAAGCGGCGGCTTCCGAGAACCGCTCCTTTTCGCTCAACTTCTCGGCACAGGCATCCAAAAGGGAAATCCGATCCTGTTTTGAGATGGCGCTCTTTAATTTGGCTTTCAGCTCTTTTAGTTCCATCGCAATGTGCATCCTCAGGAAATTGTACGTGAATTGTAATACTAGCACATTCTGCTTTTCTGCCGGGAATACACTCTGAAGACAAGGTCCGCTCCCTACTGATAAACCACGAGGTAGCCCGTATGCAAGTCAACCTTCTGAATGCGATAGGGGAGGGCCGAAGGCTTCATTGGATCGAAGGGGGGATTCTGCTTGTGGCAGACGGCGGTGATGATTTCCGCCACCAGCAGGTTGGGGAGGCTGATGCCGTCAAAGCGTGCGTCGTCGAGTCGGAAGTAAGCCTTACCGTCGCCCGAAAGCAGGCCTCCCAGCACCACCAGAGAATGGACTCCGGCCAGCATCTTGCGGAGCAGGCTGGTCAGGAGTGAAGTGTTTTTCAACTCCACGAGGTCAAAATCAATGCTTGCAGATCCTTGCAGCCGGGCTTCCATTAATTTCACTTTGAGGCTCTTAAGGCTGGGATGGTATTCCGGGCGGAGATCGAGTTCGAGATAGGAGTTCAGTTCATTCTCAGTAAATCGAGTAGCGTGTTTCCCGACGCTGCCGGCAGGGATGGTGGCGGCGGCATAGTCTTCCATGCGTTGGACTTTGATGGCACAACTCTCAGCCGCCGCCTTGGAAACGCCACCCGGTGCCTTGGATGACTGCACTGCGATCAGGCACGGCGCCGGGAAACCAGGGGCGAGCGCGATCGCGCAGAACAAGAATACAATCCCGTATGCAGAGGCCCGCCCAGGTGCTGTCTCCTGCATCACGGAGTGTCCGATCATCGGATGACCTTAAGAGACCTGCGCCATCGGGTTTTGGTGAAAAAATTCAGGAAAACGTCCGAGAACTGTGTGACGCGATCTTTGATGCTGGTCTGCAGATACTCCTCACGCGGCGTATCATAGGACCAGTATATTACCATAGCTTTGCCAATGATGTGGTCGCGAGGTACGGATCCCCAGAACCTGCTGTCCTGGCTGTTGTCCCGGTTGTCACCCATCGCGAAATAGTGGTTCTGCGGAACGTCGAACGGACCGTAGTGCTCGTAGAGGCTCCCCTGTTCGATGTATTGGGTGTACTTTTCCTCGAGCGGTTTGCCGTTAGCGCTTACGGTGCGGCCGGTCATCTCCACGCGCTCGCCCGGCAGGCCGATCAGCCGCTTGACGTAAGCCAATTCGGGGTTGCTGGGGTACTTGAAAACAATCACGTCGCCACGCTTCAGATCCTTGTATGGCAGGATCTTTCCAAAGAATCCGTCGTGCAGGCCGTAGACAAACTTGTTGACCAGTAGGTGATCGCCGATCAGGAGGTTGGATTCCATTGACCCCGTGGGTATCTTGAACGCCTGCACCACAAAAGTGGTTGCGAAAAGGGCGATGATCGCCGTGATGACGATGGATTCGAAGTATTCCCGGACTGTTGACTTGCGGAACTGAGGTTGAGAGCCTTCCACTACCGTCGCTACCTCCATGAGTTAAAAGCACGCAAACACAAAATCTAACATAGCAGGGCCCGCGCAGCAAGAAAACGCCCTCGATCGGACAGTGGCTTCTGCCGGCGGGAGCGATACAGTACCAACCACAAAGCCCTCCAAGACCTCAAAGAACAAGAGCCTGCATTCTGACGAGCATCGGCTGCGCCGAAGGCGATTCTGGAACTGCGCTTCGGAATCTACTCTTGGGGATTTGTTTGTGGTCTTTGAGGTCCGAGTGGTCCAATAATCATTCCTACTGCTGGCAAGCAAGGTCTGAATTGCAGGTTGTTACTAACACCATATGGACACCACGCATGAAGTCATGGTAGAATTCCTATCCTGTAAGTCTGTATGACAAAAGTAGATAGGGGCGGTTAGCTCAGCTGGCAGAGCATCGGTTTTACACACCGGGGGTCACAGGTTCAAATCCTGTACCGCCCACCATTTATGGGCTCGGCACCCCGCAGGGTGAGCTTGGGGTGCGGAATCGGAAGCTGAACCAATAGCGAACGGAAGCACCATGTCAGACAGCATATGCCCTATCTGTAAAGAACCTGCGCAGATCACGAGCCTTCTCCCACATAGGGACGCTGAGAAGATTTTTTGCGCTCGGTGCGGCCATTTTGCCATTCATACGATCATGTTAATGCAATTTGAGAACATGCAAGACCGAAGCTTGCTACCTTTCCTGTCGGCGCACATAAGACAGAACAGCAGCCCCAATAATCCCATTTTTTTGGAGCAAGAGAGTTGGCAGTCCTACGCCGAGGTTCACAAAAAGACTCCGGTTCTTCGCAAACTGGGACTTGCGCTAAAGCTCGTCGCTGACCGTTCTTCCTGGCCCGGTGCACCTGTTGCTATTCCATACAAAGACTGTCCCCTCATCGATGCATCGAACGAATCAGAGCTAAGATTCCTATTGAACCAGCTCAAAGACTCGGGTTTTTTGGAATCCGCGAGCCATGATGATGTAGTCGCAAAGCGCTATCTGTGTTCGGTATCAGCCAAAGGATGGGAAAAACTCGAAGCCCAAACTATCGCAGGAATTCCCGGCCGATGCTTTGTTGCGATGTCGTTTGATCCTTCGCTTGATGAAGCCTGGGAGAAGGGAATTTATCCGGCCTTGCACGACGACTGCAAACTGGATGCGGTCAGAATCGACAAGGTCCATCATAACGAAAAGATATGCGACAAACTGGTAGCCGAGATCAGGTTGAACCAGTTTTTGGTTGCTGATTTTACTTTGCACCGGCAGGGGGTTTATTTCGAAGCGGGATATGCGCTTGGATTGGGGAGGCCAGTGATTTGGACCTGCAAGGAAAATGAGTTAGCGAAGGCGCATTTTGACACCAGACAGTATAATCACATCGTTTGGACAACTCCGTCAGAACTGCGAGAAAAACTTCGTGATCGAGTAATTGCCACAATCACAAAGCCCGATTCCTAGCCCAGCTTTTGCACGATATCCTGCCGCAAATCCTGTTGCTTGAAGCTTGGCAAGCGGTTGACCGCCTGGCGGTTTGCTCCTGGGACCAGATGCCCGTAAATGTCCACCGTCATCTTGATCGATGAGTGCCCGAGCTGCTCTTTGACATAGGCCAGGGATTCGCCGTTCTGAATCAGCAGACTCGCGAAAGTATGCCGGAGGTTATGTTCTGAGTTGCCGCAACCTCTTGGGTGTATCGGTTTTGCGGCGGATCCTTGCGCATGGATTCCAGAGGAACCTGTCGACGAGTTTCGTTTGCGTGCGGGCCAGATCAAGGCAGCGTTTGACGTGTGCGCCTGCCTGAGAAATATCAAGCCGACACTTCCCGACGATTGGAAGGCTTTGGGCGAAGACAAGGATAACAGCCGGCGCCCTGCAGGAGTCCAGCATGTAATGCTCGCAGCGATCGTCAACGACTATCTCGAAGCGCCTGGCGGGCCGGTCTTCAGAGTGCACTGGTATAAAGAGGAGACCGCGCGCCTGGACTGGGATATAGGTCTCGGTTTTCTCCAGCTTGCCTGGATGCAGGTTGCTCTGATTGTCACGAATACGAAGGCCTTCATACGGTGCGACGGCTGTCAGGAATATTATCAGCGTCAGGGGAACCAACCATCGGCCGGCAGAAATAACTTCTGCCCCAGATGTGGCAAGGGGAAAAGGGGCGCGAAAAGGCTCTGGGCGAGTAAGAGTAGGAAATTGTCCAAGTAGTACGGACATGTCACCTTTGCCAAAACATCCCCGATTCCGGGGATATCAGGATAAGGGGTCAGGCCTGAACTCGCGTCGTGAGCCATCCTGGAAGGCTTTTTCGGGCGCTTTGGAGCCCGCGGAGACGAAGATCGCTGAAAAGCCCGATCCCGCCGTCTATGCTGCTTCCCTGGCGCCTTCCGCCCTGGCGAAGAAAAGCCGGCTTGCTTGCAGCGCGGCGGACGGGCCATGCAAAGAAGAAAGCGAGCTTGCCGCGCACGTGATCATGGGCTCTCGGGGGCGTCTTCCGCTGCGACGGATGTGGCATCTGGTATAGTCACGAAGGGAAGCCGGCAAGCACGCGCTTGAACTTCTGCCCTGAATGTAGGGAAGGCAACCGGGGTACGAAGCAGACGGCAATCATTGTGGGCCACTTATACCGAAAGGAACTATGAACATGACAAAAGAAGAAGTTCGAGTGTTTCACCTGGCAGCGAACTACGCTCTAAAAAAGAAGTATCCCTATCAGCTTAAAGACTGCAAACCCGGCGCATGCGCCGGGGTATATCAGTTGACGTTCGAGGCCGACAAGGGCCAAATTCGACACGTCACTTTTTTTAAAGATCAGTTCGATGATGTTGTTGTAAAAAACGAGCTTGGGGAAGCGATAATCAAAAATATTGACGATGCACTCCAGTAACCTCGGCGCAAATCAAGAATGTGCTCGAATAGAGTTAGCCCATCGTGAGAAAAGGATTAGCAATTCTATCGGCACCTCGGCCGGTTGTCCGAGGATCTCGCAAGCTACAAGCGTGAGACAGCCATCCTAAACACTCTCAAGCGGGAGACGTTTGATGTGTCCGATCTTCCGGGTATCGAGATCCGGAGGATCTACAGAGAAACTCTGAGAGAAAAGCGGGACGCCGTCGGCTAAGAGGGGGATATCAGGATAAGGGAGCAAGCAAGAAGTCGCGTCCTGGGGTATCCTGGAAGGTTTTTCGGGCATTTCTGAGCCCGCGCGATTGATCCGGCCTCCGGGAATTTCTGTGGAATTTCCCTACACTATTGACTAGAATCTACTTGTGTTGGTTTGTGCTAAGCAGAATACAGTGTTCACTCTACTTCAAGTTGCCGATAATCTGGACGGACACCAGCAAAATCGACTGCCCCATCGGGTCCGGTCGGAAGTGAAGAGGCCATGAGCAAAGGTCACAGAAAATCTGCGCAGGAACGAGCGATCACGCGGATGGAGCGAAGGCCGGCGGAAGCCGCAACTAACCAGTTCGTGGCGGATCCGATTACGGTAGGTCTTGATCGTTCGATCAACATCGATATGATGAAGCTGAGTGCGCCTACTAACGTCTACGACGCGGATTTTGCCTGGATCGTGCACCGGCCGGGGGCCATCTCATTCTTCTTCGCAAAGCGAAATATCGGTGGGAATGACGCGTTTCGAACTAGGCTTGAGGTGCGATACCCGCCGGAGAACCTGGTGAAGACTTTTTGGCCAAAAACACGCGAGTTTCATGATCAACTGCAGAAGTTTATTGCGAAGTGGCCGAAAGACGACGAGCGCGATCAGCAAAATCCGATGAAATGGACAGCAGAAAAGGATCATTCCGAGTGGGCTAATATTGAAACGATGGCTCATGTAGGAACACAAGCCTCGCTCGACTTCTTTCTACTACCGGCGTGGGGGATAGCCCAGTTTTTCAAGGGCCGGGGATCGTCGCAGTTAATAGTAAGGCCAATTGTGCGGATTCAGATGACCATATTTGAGCTCGGACGCCTACTTGACTCGGCAGCCGATGTGGTGACTATAATTGAGGGATATCTGCCGGTGGCTGAAGCCGAAGCTATTCAACCGCAGGAGACGCTATGACGCATCAAGCAACCACGGCGACAGACTTTTATGAAGCAGACGCAAGGGAAGTCTACGCGGAAAGTTTCGATTTTACGGTCATAGAATCATCCGCACCCCTCCCGAGCGCCGCCAAAACACTGCGCTCCGCGATCTCGCGATGGTTGGTAACGGCTGTGGTTGCGTCCGTTACTGGCATCTCAACGATTCCCCTCGGCGGCATGCTTTCGTTCGGACTCTCGGAGATAAGTGTCATCAGGCAGGATGCGCCGCGTGCTCCGGATGCTGTCACGATGACCGCACTCCTGCGTGAACGGGCCGCCCTAGCGGCCAGAGTATTCGAGCGCACGCCACACCCTGGTGCCGACGACCCAGAGCCGGATTATGATTTCTGAGCCGAGTGGGGAGTGGTATGCCGCCCTTGGTCCGGAGCTGAGCCAGGGGGATATCGTTCGCCTCGTTCCAGTCGGCCACATCGAAGCTCCGATCACAATCTGCCAACCAGCAAATTCCAACCCGACAGGGAAGGCAAGGTACTACCCGCTCGACAAGGGACTGAAGCGGCACGGACTGGAATTCCTTCATGCCAAATTCGACATTGGCATTGGCATTGTTGTGTGGCCGGACTGTCAAATCGACAAGCCCAAGAATCAGGGTAAGCCTGAAAAGAAATGGCTTGCCGCGGTCGCGCCTGTGCTGCCGCTAACGAAGCTTTCGGTGGACCTGCACGCTGCGGTGCGATCCCTCAATCGGGCGCCATGGTTCCACCTCCCCGCAAACCCTCCGGATCTCCCAGAAAGCTACGTCGACTTGCGATACATCTGGCCTGTACAATACGCGCTCCTGTCGGATCGGATTATCACATTGTCGCAAGCGGCTAGACAATCATTCACGCTGCACAGATTCTGGTTCGACACGGAGGTGAAAGTCCGCGCCGAAGTGGACTGCCCACACTGCCAAAAGGCGATCAATTCGTCGATCCTCTTCCAAAACAGAGATCTCGAGGAATAGCGGATCCATGGAGTATGTTCGGGGTTTCCCGATTCAGGGTGCGCCTGGGGTGCGGGGTGCGTCCTATCTTGCCGGAAAACGCCCGCATCCTGCGCTTGTAAGTCCTGTAAATTCAATGTCTGCAATATCTTGAACGACTTTACACACCGGGGGTCGTAGGTTCAAATCCTACACCGCCCACCAATCGAATCAATGACTTATCGGCGGAACAGGTAAGCCAGCTTCACGAAGAAGCCGTCGCTGCTGCGCTGCAGATCGCGAATCCCGAACGTCTGATCCGAATCCAGCGAACTCCCATACCCGAAGAAAGCAACGGTCCCCGGCGTGGGTTCATAGGATACGAGAAAGTCGACGCGGAGGCCGTTAAATCGCTGCGCGGTGCTCGGTACGCCGTCCACGATCAGCAGGTCTCCGGAGTGCGGATCCTCCAGGGCTGCCTGCCTCTGGGTGCGGTACTCGCATACCACGCGGAAAAAAAGCGACCTGCTGGGCTGATACTCCATCTTGATGCGTGGAATAATGGTGTGGGCAAATTCGCTCCCGTTCCGGGCACGCGTCAGGCTCGAATAGGTCCCGAGTGCTTCGATGCGTATGGTATCCAACGGCCTCACGCTGGCTGATAAGGTGGCACGTGTCTCCCGTCCTTCCGCCGCCTCGGCGAATATGGGGCTCTTCGCATGGCCGATCTCAAAACTGCCGTTAAAGATTCGGAATGTCGGAGTGGTGACGGAAAGAGATTCCCCCCATGCGCCTTCCAGCATTTCAGGGACCGAGAATGGAGCAATGGTTCCGTCCGGCTGCCGGACCTGGTAATCCTCGTACATCGCGGGCTCAAAGCGCACGAACTCGCGCTCGGTCCTGCTGCTCAGGCTCCAGCCGCCGCGCAGTTGAAACGTGAGATTGAGAGAACCGCCGCCCTCAATGGCTGCCTCCGACAAAAAGTCCCGGTATCTCCAGATCCGGGAAATCCCGAAATGGGTGGTAAAGCTCTCCAGAAGCGCCCCGCGTTCTCCGTAGAGCGTAAACCTGTTGAACGCGCGCCCTTCCACGATGTTGTTGCGTGGAACGTAACCCGAGCGCGCCTCGAAGGACTCGCCGATTCCATTGAGCTTGTAATTAAATCCCCAGGCCCGTCCGGTACGATCGAACTCCGCTTCCCACAGAGGAGCCCCATTGGTCTTGCCGGCCACCTCGTCCCACGAACCGCCCAGCTGGCCCTGAACATAGTACAGCTTCTTGAACGTGACGCGTGTGTCTGCCGCCACGACCCGGTTGGCGCCGTCGGCTGCGGTCCGGTCTGTGTAAGTGATTCCGGCAAGGGAGCCGGTACCGAAGTCGGTGCGCACGCGCGCAATATTGAAGAAGGCATGGCCGCCATCGGGCTTATCATCCACTGAGCTCAGATACGCGAGGCCGAGGCGGCCTAACTTGCCGGTCACTTTTCCGCCGACGATGGGGTCGGCGATCTGTCTCGTATATACGAGTTGGTTCGGAGTGGAGAAGAGCTCGATCCCCTCGAGGAAAAACGGGCGTTTTTCCGGAAAAAAGAGGGCAAAGCGCTGGTTGACGGTGACCTGTCCCGCATCCGATTCGACCTGACTGAAATCCGGATTCACTGTGGCGTCGATCGACATGTTCGTAAAACCGAAATGCAGATTGGCGCCGGGATTCCACTCGATCGCATCTCTCTGAAAGCTCCCGTCCTCCTGCACGGTTCCGTTCTTGCTGGCGGTAATGAACGGCTGCACCTCGGTAACCACGCCGCGCTTCAGGTCGTGGATTCCCTCCATGAGTCCGGACTGCCCGAGGAAACTGTTGCTGGCGCGGCGCACATCGGTCCACGTATCCACATAGCCCGTGCGCTGAACCTTGCGTTGGACATTGATTCCCCAGCGCTGCGGTCCATTTCCGGAGTAGCGCAGGCTCTTGAAAGGGATCCGGATCTCGACCGTATAGCCATGATCGGTGATCAAGCCCTTGGAATCCCATTTGTAGTCGGGATTTCGATCCAGAGTGCCGCCCTGAAAGTTGCCGCCGCCCCATGCGCTGCCGGCATTGAAGGCTCCTTCGGTCTGGACGCCGTCTTCCTGGGCGCCCAAGGGATTGACCCCGAAAAAGAAAGCACGGCGGCGGTCGTTGAAGGTGTCGAGGAAGATCTTCACCGTATCATCGTTTCCGAGATTGTCGCGGTCCGCAATGGTGGCGCGAATGGATCCCGGATCGGCATCGTGCGCGATGATGCCGAAGTAGAGTGCCGAGGGCGAGTACCAGACGAGCACCTCCGTCTTGTCCTCGGCGGGCCGGCCATCCACGGGCTGATATTGGGAAAATCCTGCCAGCCTGGCTGCCTGCGACCACGCAGGCTCATCGAGGCGGCCATCGATGGATACATCTGCCTCTATGCGCGGTGCTGAGAAGGTGGGAGCGCCGCGCCCCTCAACGATCAAAGGCGCTGCAACTTGCTGCAGCTGAACAAGCAGTACAAAAAGAGCAATCACGACCCACTCCTATAAAAAATGAGACACTATAACACGGCCTGCGCAAGATGGAAGAGTCCGCTTCAAGCTTCTGCCGTGATATTTCAACTCCCGTCCATCGAGCCTGTCTCAGAAATCCCTCGCGGCAGCTCCAGCGCAATCGATCATTGCTGAATCAGCCGCGGAGCGGCATCAGATAATAGCCGGGGGCGCAAGCCCCCGGATAGGACACAAATCCGATATAGCCCCCGAGGGGCGACAGAAGCCTTTGTTTTTCAACCGTTTTCTGTCGCCCCTTCAGGGCTACTGCCTGTGTTTGTCGTAACCGGGGGCAGCGCCGCTGCGCGGCTCGCCCCCGGCTATTTTCTCTGCGTCCCTCTGGGACGCCATGTTTTGAGACAGTCGCATCGGCCGGGGCCTACTGGTTGCTTTTGATTCCAGGCTTGCGCTAATCTACAATAACAGCACGCTGACAGTGGTGAGTGCGAGTTCATGGGGCAAAGGGCACCTGATTTGTTTCTGGAAACGGAAGGCGGCTATGAACAAGCTTCAGTCTCTTCTCGAGGGTTCGCCGGTACTGCTTGCAGATGGGGCGATGGGTACCATGCTCTTTGAAGCGGGATTGCAGTCCGGCGAGGCGCCGCAGGTATGGAACGTAACGCACCCGGATCGGGTTCAGGCGATTCATCGCGCCTATCTGGATGCCGGCTCGCAGCTGGTCCTCAGCAATACCTTCGGCAGCAATCGATTTCGCCTGGATCGGCACAACCTGCAATCGCAAGTCGTCGAGTTGAATCAAGCCGGTGCCGCCCTCTTGCGTGCCGAAGTGGATAGGGCGGGAGGCAAGGCCCTTGTAGCGGGTGACATCGGCCCCAGCGGAGAATTGTTCGCTCCGCTCGGCCAGCTGAAATTCACGGAGGCCGTGGACGCATTTGCCGAACAGGCGGGCGCGCTTCTCGCCGGCGGAGCGGATGTGATCTGGCTCGAAACGATGTCGGCGCTGCAGGAGGTTCAGGCGGCTATGGAAGGGGTGCGCAAGGTTTCTCAGGACGTCCCCATCATTGCGACCTTGACCTTCGAAAAACATGGACGCACCATGATGGGAGTATCTGCCGAGCAGGCGGTGAAAGCCCTCGAGGGGTGGGGTGTCAGCGCTCTAGGCGGCAATTGCGGCACGGGGCCGGACGAACTGTTGAACATTATCCGAGCGATGAAGAGCATCGGTTCGACCGTCCCGCTGGTTTTCAAGCCAAACGCGGGAGTCCCTGAACTGGCCGGCGCCAAAACGACCTACAGTGCGACGGCAGAAGTCATGGCTCAATGCGCCCTGGCTGCTGCAGAGGCAGGAGCGAGCATTATCGGCGCTTGTTGCGGAAGTACTCCGGACCATTTGTGCGCGATGCGTGATGCGCTGAAGGGTAGAGGATGAGTTTTCTCTTCTCCTCCTTCTCCACATAGGCTTCCAGGAGTTGCAGTGCCACTTGCGTCATTGTCCTTCCCTGCAGGGTAGAAACGATCTTCAGCCTGCGGTGAAGCTCGTCGGGGATGTTCATCACCAAACGTTTCATGGCATATACATATATGCATATGTCGCCGCAGTCAAGGCGAAAGACTTCACACATGCGCAGCGGGGGAAAACAAAGACCGCCGGGGATATGGCGTAATCCGGCGGCGGTCTTTGATTTCCTCGGTTAATTCCAGGCATTCCCGAGGACAGGCTAACTTGCACGCTTGCGATCTCTTATCGCTTGTAGGACCAGGTATGCACCAACGAGGATCAGCGCGGCGGGCCACCACCGTTGCAGCCATTCGAGCGAGTAGCCGAAGACGGTATGGGATGCGATTACAAGTCCGGCCAGAATCAGCAAGGAGCCTATTAACAGTGAGCCATGCTGTTCGGGCAATTTGAAATCCTGCGGGAGCTCCGTCACTGCGATGCCGGACAAAGCCTGGTTGTAGAATGAGGCTCTTCGGTAGGAATCCACAAGATTGAAAAGCCAGAAGAACACGAGGAAAAACACCAGCAGCGGCTGCACTGCCTGAATATTCTCCTCCTGGCCGTTGAGAATTGCGATCAAGGATCCCACCACAATGACGTTGATGAATCCCTGTCTATAATAGCCCGTGTAAACCTGTCCCAGGCCTGGAACCACGGACAGGAAGGTCGCCAGGGCGGGTGACTTGAACCGCGGATCCTCCGGGTAAGACGGCTTGCGCCGAAGTGCGAGATCGGGCTGCGGGTACGGGCGAGGTTCCATAGTGTCGGCTCGCTGTGGTTTGATTTCCGGTTGCGTCTCGGGTGCGCTATCCATGATTCCCTCCTGATAAGTACCGTCCGGTTTCCATTTCTCTTTACACTGGGAGGAACGCATCTCCGAGGTAGATGGTTCGGTGCCGGCAGGATTTTTTTGTCGGTTTCAGGATTGACCTGCTTTATTCATGAATAATGCGGGTCAACGGAGGTCCTGCCGCTGCTCCTTGCGGTTGCCCTTGAGCAGGCTCCGCCTAAGCTCGTCCAGAATCGAAGTTGTCTTCCGGCGCAGGGCCGAGGCAGTCTGATCCTGGTATTCTGCCGCCGCTTCCAGGAGATTGTGAGTCCGGAGCCGCAGGTCCTGGATCGAGTTTTTTGCGGTTTTCCCGCTCTTTGCCAGCGCCGTCGCGGTCTCCTGCACGATCTGATCGCCGCTCTGCATCAAAAGGCGGGGGACGGTCGTCATTCTCGGCGTATCGAGCGGGAGGTGGGCCGGATTGCCAAGGGCCAGAAGGATCAGCAATGCGCCCACATAAGCTGCTTCCCAGGCAAAGCGCGGGCGGCGTAGCATCCGGTGCCACCATTCCCGGCCATCGAAGTGCCGACGGTCATGGCGCGATACCCGGGGCCGGCTGATAGTTGCCTGGAGGATCCGGCCTGCGAGCGATTCGTCGGGCTCGATCTCGGCCATTTCGGGGAGAACTTCCTTCAGTTCCTGCAGAGAGGCGGCGAGCGACCCGCAATTCGGGCAATGATCGATATGGAGCGAGATGATTTCCCAATCATCCTGTTCAAGGTGGCCATCGACCCAATCGCAAAGGAGCAGGGCGGCTTCGCCGCAAGGCGCGCCGCTGGTTTTATGCAGGATGGCGAGCAGCAAGTCCTGGTCCGCTTGATGTGCCTGCCCCTCCTCATCTCCACGCACCATGCTGAGCAGCCGGCGGCAGCGTACGCAGGCACTCAGGTGTTCCTCCGCAGCCTGTTGTTCCCTGGGCGGCAATATGCCGGCAACGAGAACATCCAGCCGCTCTTCAAAGCTTCGGCAATCCATGACAGTTACTCGCAGCCCAGCGCCATTACTTTTTGCGCCAATTCGATCCGAGCCCGGTTGGACCGGGACTTGATGGTTCCCAATGGGACTTTTAGCAGAGAGGCGATCTCTTCCAGCTGCATACCCTGGATTTCCTTCAGCAGGATTATCTCACGATTCAATTCGGTGAGTTCCTGCAGGGCACGATAAATCAGGCGTTTCCTGGAGTTGTCCGCCCATTGCTGCTCCGGGGTGTTTCCGCGGTCAGGCAGGTCGGCGATCTGATCCAGCGCGATGTCCCTGCCGTGCGCTCTCGCTTTTCTTCTCCGCAAATGGTCGATACAGGCGTTGCGGGCAATCCGTATTACCCAGGGGAGGAACATCTCCGCATCAGTGCAGGCTTCGAGGTTTTCGTAGATGCGCACGAATACCTCTTGTGCCAGATCGCGCGCATCCTCGATATTCCCGACATAGTGGCAGGCAATCCCGTAGATACGAGCCTGGTACTGGCGGACCAGAGCCTCCCAGGCAAGCGCATCACCTGTTTTGCAGCGATCCAGAATCAGTGAGAGGTTCATGTTGCGCCGGCGCTCTTCACAATCGGCAACGTTGCTTAGCAAAGCCTCTGTTTCCAGCCGTTTTCATCCCATCCTGTAAATAGTAACGCAGAACACCCCATCGTAGTTCGGTGAACCACCAAAAATGAGCGAAAAGGAGACATTCCGCTTTTCCCGGCTTGGCAGTCAAATGGCGATGGCAAACTGGAAAAGCGGAATGTCCCCTTTTCGCCCCCCGGCCCGTGTGGAAACATTTCAGCGCATTCATGAAAGCGAGTACTTGGGGATGGACACCCAGATTTTCGTCGTGTTATTTGTCGCCGCACGCGCTATGAGGTAAAATCCAGTGTCATGCCACACTTATCCGAAGTGCTTCAACAACATACGCGAGAGGGTGAGCTTTACGAGAAGCTCGAAAAGGATCGCGTGCGTTGCTTCGCTTGCGGTCACTGCTGTGCGATTCCCGAAGGGGCCTCGGGGGTGTGCAAGGTTCGTTTCAACAGCGGCGGCCGCCTTATGGTGCCTTTCGGCTATGTATCGGGTGCCCAGTGCGATCCAGTTGAGAAAAAACCCTTTTTCCATGCCCGTCCCGGCGCACTGGCATTCAGCTTCGGAATGCTTGGCTGCGATTTTCACTGCAGTTACTGCCAGAACTGGATTACTTCGCAAGCGTTGCGTGATCCGCGAGCGGTTTCCCTGGCGTATCGGTCGACTCCGGAAGATCTGGTGCGACAGGCGAGCGCTGAAGGGGCCGAAATTATTGTCAGCACTTACAATGAGCCTCTCATTACCAGCGAGTGGGCTGTCGCTATATTCAAGGAAGCCAAGTCGGCCGGTTTGATGACGGGTTTCGTCTCCAATGGAAACGGCACGCCGCGCGTTTTGGAGTATCTGCGACCTTGGGTAGATCTCTACAAGGTCGATCTGAAGGGCTTCGACGATCGCCGCTACCGGAAACTTGGCGGCCGGCTTGCCCCGGTCCTGGACACCATACGGATGCTATACCAAGAAGGCTTCTGGTTGGAGATCGTGACTCTTCTTGTGCCGGACTTCAATGACACCGAGGACGAATTGCGTCGCTTAACCGAGTTCATCGCCGGCGTGTCTCCAGATATCCCGTGGCATGTCACGGCTTACCACCGGGACTACCGGATGAACGACTGTGCCGACACGACTGCGGAAGACCTGTTCCTTGCCGCCGAAGCCGGCCGCCGCGCAGGATTACGTTTTGTTTACGCTGGGAACCTTCCCGGCCGTGTGCAGGGGATGGAAAACACCCTATGCCCCGGTTGCGGGAAACTGCTCATCGAACGTCGCGGATTCCAGGTCCTCCAGTACGCTTTGACAAGCTCGGGCTGTTGCCCATCCTGCTCCAGAGCCATACCCGGGAGGTGGGCAGAGTCTTTTCGGACGCAGGTGACGCACCGCCCGTTCTTCGCCCGCCGCTAGTCCGGATGCCCCACTCAGGTCAGCGCAGGATCACCACAGGGAGAGTGGCAAATACATCGTGCTCCAGATTGTCGTAGCGCAATGCTACGGCGCTGACGGGCTGGGAAGCAATGACCTCCAGGATCCCTTCAAATTCCCCCGTGAACGAGAACCATGGGGGCGACGTAGGGGTGGTAAAGAACTTTGCCAGATGACCCCCAGCCGGCAACACCTCAGTAGTCGTTGCGAAGATTTCACCCGTAGATCGACGCAGGTTCAGGGTAAGGGTTGCCGGCATGTCGTTCGGATTGCAGATGGCGAGGCCCGACCAGGCCGAATTCACGCTTTCGACATAGGTGATAAAATGTTGCGTCAGGGGCGATGTTCCCACTCCCGCCTCGGAAATGATCCGGCCGCCGATGCGAATCTGGAAGATCGACGATCCTAAGATTGCGGTGCGGCTTGTGACCTTGACCCAGCCGACACGGAGTTCAGTGGAAGTCCCGTCCGTCAAAAACCGGGCCACTCCCCTGGAATCCAGCGCTAGATCAAAACTCGTATGAGGCACGCTGCCAAGCGGAAGGCTCAGCGGGTGCCGTCGCTCTGATAGAACTCCAGCCGGACACTTGTGGCTGGAGTATCCAGCGGATTGATGAGGATAAAGTTGGTCCGGTAGCCGGCGCCATCAGCAACCTGGGGGAAAAAGAGGGTGGTCGAGGCCTCATCCACAAGTACTGGGATCGTGGAGAACACCTGCGCGGCCACATTGAGATTCATGTTGTCGTAGCGGAGCGCGACCGCGGCGACATTCTGATCGCTGGTGAACTCGATGCTTCCTATGAAGCCTGCCGGAGCAGTCAGGGGAAAACGCTGGTTGGCAAACTCTGCGAAATGGTGGCTCGGCGGGAGGGTGATGGTGGCACGCTCCCGGACACTTCCGAAGTTGTTGCGCAAGGTCAGGTTGAGGGTGGCGGGAGTACTGCCGCTGTTGGCCACGGCATATCCGGAAGAGGCATTGTCCGCATTGTCGATGTACACCGTGAAGTCCCGGGTGGGCTTTGACAGGCCAACACCGGCCTCGCTGAGAATGTGGTTGCCCTCGAGACTCTTGAACAGAGCCGTGCCGTCGATCTGCATTTTCCCGGAGAAAACACCGTATCCCGCGACAGAATCGCCGGGAAGCGTGACCTGCAAGCGCGCGGTTCCCATGGGGGGAATATTGAACTGCACAGGCTCCGAAGGCGTGCCTGCAGGCGTCTGGAAACGAGTGCCGTCCGATTTGATGAGCGAGACCAGGATGCCGGCATTCGTTTGACCGGTGTTGATACCGGTCAGGACAGTCTGATAGCTGCCGCCGGCGGCAATTTGAGCGAACACGCCTAAAAGCGCGGATCCCTCGGTGAACGATTCTGTGATGGATCCGGATCCGTTTGCATGACCCGAGGAATAAAATCCCCGAGCGCGGATAAGAACACTCTTGCCCATAGGCAGGCTGAGGCCCTTCAATTGCCAGCCACCGGCGATCCGAGCGGCGCTGCCGAGAAGATCAAACGAGGCACCGTCGGCAGAGAATTCAAGGATCACACGGTCCACCTCCGGGCTGGTCCCGCCGCGCTTCCAGGTGATGGAACTGCCGGCACTGTCAACTGTGAGATTCCGGAGCGCCGCGTCGGTAGCCGTCAAACGGCCTAGGTTTCGTCGGCTCGTCGTGCCCGACCCCCCGTTCCCAAGGGTCGTGAATGAGCCGCCGACCAGGATCTTGCCATCGCCCTGTATCGCAAGGGCCTCGACAGTGCCGTCGGTGCCCGGATTGAAGGCGATATCGAGGCTGCCGTCGGCATTGAGCCTGCCGATGCGGTTTCGCGGTGTCGTGCCTGTGCCTCCGCCTCCTAATGCAGTAAAGGCGCCGCAAACCAGGATCCTGCCGCCTGCCTCCAGTCCCAGGGATACTACAGAATTATTGGCTCCAGGATTGAAATCGGCTATGAGGCTGCCATCGGCATTGAGCCGGCCGATATTATTACGCGTGACTGCGTCCGTGCCTTCGCCAATCTTGGTGAAACTCCCCCCGACGAGAATCTTGCCGTCTGGCTGCTCGGCTAGAGCATAAATGGTCCCGTTGGTCCCGGCAGCAAAGCCGTCCAACGCCGATTGGGCCCGCACATCCAAAGGGAGAAGCGCCATCAGCGCCAACGTCAGAGCCGGCCCCATGATCCAATGTCGAATCCTGTAGAGATTACAGATCAGTTCTCTCTGCCGTCGCTCAACTCTGCCGCGGGCTCCTGACACACTGGTTGCAGCATAGAGGGAACCTAACGGCATCGATTTTTGCATCATGATCGACTCCCGCCCCGACGGGGCCATGCTTTGAAACACATTCATTGTCTATTCAACAGACCGTGAGCTTCTTGCGAGCGCGCCTATTGGCTTATTCCTGTGGCCCAGGCCCAGGGAGTTCCAGCTGTCGGCAACCTAATCTTAATGCAGAAATCCGGCCGGCAAAGCAGCAAATGTATCGCGCTGCAGGCAGTTGGAACGCAGTGGGGACGATGGCCTGCGCGCGATCCGGTCCGTGCTTGCATCCGTTCGACGATTGACTCGGACTTCTCCGTTCCCTGCAATTGATCTTCATGAAAAACGCGCGTTACGTCTTCGAGACTCGAGGTTATTAGGGCAGAACACCCTGGGCGCGAAATAGCGTGCGGATGCGGCTGCAATATTCCGCAATCTGAGGGGTCGTCGCCCTGTCCATGCGGCGCGGCCGCGGCAGATCGATCGAATACTCCTGCAGGATTCTTCCCGGACCCTGCGACATGACGGCAACCCGGTCGGAGAGCAAAACAGCCTCCTGGATATTGCCGGTGCACAAAAGTGCCGCGGTTTTCGTTTCCAGCCACAGCCGCTGGAAACCGTCCAGGATCTGCTCCAGCGCCAACGTATCCAGCATACGGAACGGTTCGTCCATAAGCAACAGGGCAGGGCAGTGGACCAACGCCCGGCACACAGAGATCAGTTGGGCAGTACCGGGGGGCAACTCATGCGGCCGGCTGCTCTCGAATTTTGACAAGTCAAACCATGCGAGCAGGCGGCGCGCGCGGTTCCTGCTTTCCGCAAGATTCAGACCACGCAATTCTGCCTGCAGGAGGATGTTCTGCATGACGGTACGCCAGCCAAGCAGAGCAGGTTGCTGTAGGACCAGTCCGAAATCCCGCTCGGGCGGTTGCATTCGGGCTCCCGTGATGCGGATTTCTCCGCCGGTGACGGGCAGAGTTCCCGCAATCATTCTCAGCAAGCTCGTCTTTCCGCTGGCAGGCGGGGCGACGATCGAGAGAAATTCCCCCCCGCTGATTTCCAAAGATATTGGACCCACGACGGTTTGGGTCTCGCGACCGGCAACACGGGCGTGACTGACATTTTGAATTCGAATCCGGAGCGCGTCGGCTGGCATCTGGATAGCTCCATCGAAAACGTAACGGTTGAACACCATTATGTCAGACCGAGACGCGGTCACCTCCCGGGCATTTGCCGGCCGCTGGCCGTTCCGGCCGGCACCGAGGCGGGCCACGAAATCCAGACCCTTTGAACTATATCGATCAGATAGTAAAAGCCAACGGCCATCAAGACCAGCACCGCCAGTGTGGCAAACAGCTGATTCGTATCTATCTTGGCACTGGCATACAGCATCAGATAGCCGAGCCCTGCATCAGAGCCGATAAATTCCATCACGGTCGCTCCCGCCAATGCGAGCGGGATCGAAGTTTTCAAAGCGCTGGCGACAAAAGGCAGGCAGGCGGGCAAGCGGACCTTGAGAAAAACAGTTGCCGGACCCGCGCCCATCATCTCCACAATCTCTACCGTTTCCGCGGGCAGGGAATCGAAGCCGTTCCGTACACTCGTTGCCACCGGCAGGAAACATGCGAGAAACGACAGGGCAGCCGCGGCAGAATAGCCGTATCCGAACCAGATGACGACCAGTGGTGCGAGCGCGACCAATGGCAGTTTCTGGAAAAAAGAAATCGCGGGTGCGGCGATGCGATGAGCTCTGGTGAACCAAGCGGTAAGCGCAGCCAGGCAGAATCCGATGACCAGCGCCAGGAGCAGGCCTTCCAGCGCCTCGAAACCCGTGATCAGCGCATGTTTTCCCAGCAGAGCGTCTTCGCGCCAGAGTTCGAGTAGCACACGCGTGGGGGATGGCAGGGACGAGTGCCGGACTGCAAGCATGCGCACGACGAGTTCCCAAATCAACAGCACCACGCCTACGCTCACCAGGACGGTGACCGGGCGTGCGGTTTTTTGCGATGGCATGGTTAAGGCGGATGACGGCTTTCTATTTGCGGCCATTGTCAGCCTGCCACTCTCCTGGAGAGAGGTTCGGTTATCCCATTGTGCTGATGTGTTCCGGAGCGATCCTGTAAAGCACCCTCACCTCCGCCGGGGTATGGTGGGGATATTTCTCGGTATTCATATACTTGCGGGCCAAGGCGTCAATGTGCTCGGCGGCGCCTTCTTCGGTTATCTCCGCCACGCGTCCGCGAATCTCGAGATAGCGGTAGGGATTTTGGGGATCCACGATGCAGAGTGCCACGCGGGGGCAGTTGCGCATGTTGCGGTCCTTGACACGGCCTCTGACGGAGTTGATGCGGACGTAATCACCGTCGTAATCAAACCACACGGGGGTAACGTGCGGGCCGCCGTCCTTAAGGACCGTCGCCAGATGGGCCAGTGCCGGTTCCCGGACCAAATCCATGAACTTTTCAGGAATCTGCACCGCCATTTTGCGTTCCTCGCCGTACAATGAATTGACCTTTTAAAATCAAACAACTTCCGGCCCCGAACCCGGCAGCGCGCGAACCCATGGTAGGTCGCCTACCTGAATAAGTCTTCCTCTGCCGGACGAATCAACTCCATCCCTCTTCCTTCCGTGGGTCCAATGCGAAAGCCCTCAATGACGGCGGCCGGGATGCCGGCAGTCTTTCCCATGACCAGCTCCGCAGCGCCGGCAAGCTCATCCGCGGCTGCCAGCACCGTCGCCTGGAGAGAGCGACCATATGAGTCTACCTGTCCTCGATAATCGATAAAAGGGGAAAGACCGGAAACACCAAGGGCGACATTGGTCAGCCCCTTGCGCCAAGGCCTGCCAAAGGTATCCGAGATGATGACTCCAACCTGCCTGCGCAGTGCCGCCTCGAGCACATTTCGAAGGCCATCGGCCGACTTATCCGGATCCGGCGGAAGCAAAACCACAGTGCCTGCTGGGGCATTCGAGGTGTCGACTCCCGCATTGGCGCAAACAAAGCCGTGGTGGGTTTCCGCGATCACAATGCCCCGATCCATGCGCACCACGCGGCGTGCCTGTTGCAGCACAACCTCCACCACGCGCGCATCCTTTTGGCACTCGAAAGCCCAGGCGCGGGCCTGCGCGGAGGGAACGACATCGTCGAGGCGAATCAGGCAGCCCTCCGATTTGCTAACTACCTTTTGTGCGACAACAACAATGATGGCATCCGTCCGGCTGACGGGCTCCGGATCGCTGGCCGCTGCGATGCCGGCCAGCTCCAGCGCAGACAGAATCTTCTCGCCGAGATGCATTCCCGGCAGGATCTCAGGGATTCCTTTCAGCCCGCGGATGAGGATCGTATCAGCCGGCATAATGCAACAATCTCTCCTTTGCGCGAAATTTCAGCAGCCCGCGGTAGGTTTCACCTGCCGCAGGCTGAGCGAGTAAATAGGCAATGTCGGCAGGATCATCGAGATCGAGCGCTATGCGGGGGTTCTCCACGATCCTGAGCTGAGCGCCTGCCGCCTTGGCTTCACGGACATGTTCTGCGAAGCTATCCTGGCCGAATCGGGACGGGAACACATCGGGAGGGTTGCGCAAAAGCGCATTGGTGCCCATCCGGTCACGGGAGGGCACCATGATGGCAGACGGAGAGGGGAGAGGACGCGACAACAGTTCTGCAACATCTTCCGTCGTCACCAGAGGAAGATCGGCTGGCAAGCGCAACACCGCATCGAATCCATTGCCGGCGAGGCGTTTAGAGGCCTCGTCTACGGAGGAGCTCTCCGAGATCTGGTCCTTCTCGAGGAATACCTCCCACCCCAGCGTTCGGACGCGGGCAGCAGCGCGCGCCGAATTGGTCGCCATCACGACCGGGCAGGGAATGGGCAGCAGCGCGTGGATCAGGTCCTCGAGCAGTGCATAAGCCACGCCGGCGCGCTCGTCCGCGCTCAGCAGCGGAGACATTCGCGATTTGGCTTTCGCAGCATCTTTGACCGGAACCAGGATGACGGGATTCATGCCAGCATCCTCAGCAGGGATTCGGCCAGCGCCACCCTGGAGGATGAGCCGGCCATGACGGTTTCGACCGCGTGGACCTCAAGGCCGAGTGCCCGAAGCGGTTCGATCAAGCGTTCATCCCGATTGTCGAGAACGAATATGTCAAGGAAGTCTTGATAGAGCCGGGCAACGGTCTCTGCAGATGCCTCCTGTCCGAGTTGCCGCATCATGGCCGCTGCGGGACCCTTGAGGGCCTCTCCGCCCACAATCGGGGACACGGCAAGGACGACGCCAGCTGTCGCGCGCAGCGCATCCCTGATACCCGGCACCGCCAGGATGGGGCCGATGCTGATATAGGGATTGCTGGGGCACAATACGATCGCTTCCGCGTTCAAAAGCGCTGTCAACACGCCCGGGGCAGGACAGACAGTCTCAATTCCCCGGTACTGAAATCCTCGCACCTTGGGAGAACAATGCCTGTGGACGAAGTAGTCCTGAAAATCCAATATGCCTTCATCGGTGTGAACCAAGGTCGGCACCTCTGAGTCCGTCATGGGAAGAATCGTGGGTTGGACGCCATTTTGGTGGCAGATGATCCGGGTCACATCCGTCAGGCTGTCGCCGTTCCTGAGGCGTTGTGTGCGAAAGATGTGGGTTGCCAGGTCTCGATCCCCCAGGCGAAACCAGGCCTCGCATTGCAGGCGTGCCAGACGCTCATTGCAGTGGAAAGTGTCGTCACGGACACCCCAGCCGGTTGTCGGATTGGCGAGACCGGCAAGGGTGTAAATCACGGTATCTAGATCGGGGCAGACGTAGAGCCCCATACAACGGAAATCATCGCCAGTGTTGACAATGACGGTGAGGTCCTGCGGCGCCAGCAGCTCGACGAGCCCCAATAGGAGCTTGGCTGCTCCCACACCCCCTGCCAGTGCGGTAATCTTCATGTCGATTCCAGAATGCGCATATCGCGCCTCTCAGGAGCAGAATCCAGACCCTGGGAGCGTCTATCTCAGATCCCCTCGACTCTGAACCGGGCTCCCTTTTTCCGGTAACGCCGGTTGAGCTCAGCAGCCAGCACGGTCATGCGTTCCAGCGTGCGCGCCATCCGCAATGGACCGCTATCGAGAGGACGCAGGGATGGGATCAAAGCCGCCGCAGCGATTACGGACTGTTTGGCTTCGTCGGAATCGCCGCACACGAACACATCGCAATTCAAAGCGGTGTGCAAGTCGGCGAGGACAAAGGCGGGAATCGTCTTAAAGGCGGCAACCAGAGGTACGCCCTCAGGAAGATGGCGCGCGATGGTCTCTGCGCTCGATCCGGCTTCCGGCTCGCGGTACACAACGTGACCGGCGCTCAAGAACAGCGGCACAGTCACATCGACAACAACATGATGGGGACGCAGCAAGAAGCGGTAGCTCTCGACGGCCTCGACCGTCTGTGCAAACGGGACTGTGAGAAATACCATTTCCGAGTTTTCCAGCATTTCTCCGTTGGCAAGCCCCTGCAGCAACGGTTTGCCAAGGATCGAATTGCCTGCCGCTGCCGCGGCTGCGGCACGTTCCGGCGACCGGGAACCAAGGACTATACGCGTACCGGCAGACGCAAAACGAAGCGCCAGACCCGCAGCCTCCCTTCCCGTGCCCCCAAGAAATCCTATTCTAACCATCGAGGTTTCCCGCCCTGACGCCCACACCTTCCCTATCGGGTAGCACCGCGTGCGCAAGCGCGCGCAGGTATGGTGACACTGTCGCTGCAATCACTCACCAACGCGGCCCGGCAAGGCCTTGGTGCGCTTTCTGACTTGTCCCGTGCCGTGGTGTCGTCCCATCGGTCCATAGATTCGAAGATACCATAGTTGCGTTCGGCTAAACCACCGCCTCATGCGGGGAGGATGTACGATTCTCCGCATTCGTTTGGAACCTGAGGCGATGAATTCTGCACGTGCCCATGTTTGGATGGCTTCCGGAAGCTGTCGGTTCGGCATGGCGAGATTCCCTGTGCATCTCTTGACGGAACCCGCACAGGCTCGTTACGGAGAGAACAGCATTTCTGTTCGTTTTGCCGGGAATTTCGACTTATAATGCCCATGGCCCGGCTGATTCCGCGGGATCCACAATCAAGGAGAAAATCGATGGGAAAAATGGAACGCCGATATGCAGACGGAGGCGCATGGACGCGCCGAATGGTGATTAAGACGACCGGCCTCGCTGCGGCAGCCTGGGCTCTGCCCTTGAAATTGCGTGCGGCAGCGGCTGTTGCACGGATTCCCATTGCCGTGCAGCTCTATTCGGTGCGCGGCGATTGTGGCAAAGACTTCGACGCCGCACTTGAACAGGTTGCCAAGATGGGCTTTTCGGGTGTGGAATTCGCCGGATACTACAACTATGAGGGCAAGGCAAGGGAGTTGCGGCAGCGGCTCGACGGCCTGAATCTGAAAGCTGCAGGGACCCATATCAATATGAACTTGATCCGCGACGAGTCGATCAAGAGCACGATCGAGTTCCATCAGACGATTGGCTGCAAATTCCTTGTTGTGCCTAGCGAAGGCAGTTTCACCGATCCGGAAAAGAGCAAGCTGCTGGCGGAGGCATTCAACAAAGCCGCCGAGACTCTGAAGCCCCTGGGGATGGCTTGCGGCTATCACAACCATACAGGCGAGTTTAAAAAGGAAGGGGACAAAACCTATTGGGAGCTGTTTGCCGAACGCACCAGCAGGGACGTGATCCTGCAGCAGGATTGCGGCTGGTCAGCCACTGCCGGGGCAAATCCGGTCGAGCTGATCCAAAAGTACCCGGGGCGCACACGCACGGTTCACTTCAAGCCTGCCGTTTTGGGCGGAGACAAGGAGAAGAAGGCCATTCTCGGCCAGGACTCGGTGGACTGGGGTTCTGTCTACAACGCCTGCAGGTCGGTCGGGGGGACGGAGTGGATCGTCATTGAGCAGGAGCTGTACCCGGATGGCAAATCCGCCATGGAATGCACAGGGCAATCCCTGGCCGGACTGAATCAGATTCTTGCCGGGCTGAAGTAACCGAAGAACGTATCCGCCGGATGGAGAACATTACCTTGTGCTTCTGCGAGCCCTGCAAGGGCGGCGCAGCAGAGCCCAGGGTGTAATCCTGGGATCAGGCGCGACTACAGGAGATTAGTCCTGAAAGGGCGGAGCAGAACGGTGTACCCTCTTTCTCCAGAGATGACATCGTCATAAGGTTTCTGATATTCGAGGAAGAAATCCAACCACACATGGGAATGAGGAGGTTTAAAAACCTGCTCCGCCCTTTCAGGGCTTGTCCAGGTTTCTGATCCATCATCCCAGGGTTTTTCACCCTGGGCTCTGCTGCCCTTTCAGAGCTTCCCGATGCGCACATAACGCACCCAATGTAACCGCCTGGTTCGACGTCAGTGCCTTTCTCGATGTGCGTTTGGTATCGAATGTCGATTTGTCTTCAGGACTGCGTCGGATTGGCATCCGCATTCCATTACAGGAGCTGTTCCGCTCCACGGCCCTGCTGGATGAGCGGCACATAGGTCTCCAGCTCTCGCATCACCACGGGATCCGTAAGTTCGATCACGCGTTTTCTCTCAGCCGAGAGATAGGCTGCCATGACCAACCGGGTGATTTCCATGCCGTAGCGCCAGGACAGCATCGCGTCGCGGCCTGCCGTGAATGCATGGAGGGCATCCGCATTCTCATCCGTATAGCCATAAAGATCCGCTTCATTATGCTGAACTGAAAGCAGGCCGCGTGAGGCAGTGGACTTTTCCAGGGCCGATTCGGCATCCTTTATCGCCTCGGCCGCTACATCGCCGATAAAAATGCTGAGCGGCGATATCAGCGTATTGATCTCGAAAGCATATCCTGGTCCCATGCCATCCATGAACAGGCGGAGCCCCTGCTTCTCAAACATCCACGAGTTGGAAAATTGGGACTTCACCTTCTGCCCGGTCTCCGGGTTCTTGTAGGTGACCATGCCCGTGGCGAAGTCTTCGGCAGGTGTCTTGCTGTAATCCACACCTCGTTCCCTGAGCAATTTCTCGCGCCAATGAGGCTGTCCCCATTTGAGGAGAGCAATTTCAGCATTGACGCTCTGCGGTTGCAGGAAGGTGATCTCCTTTCCGATCGGTATCAATGTGTACCAGCCCACGGCGATGCTGTGGCATCCCATGTCGCACAGCACACCGCCGCCCTGGCGGGTTGGGTCCCAGAACCAGCCTTCGTGGGGCCCGCCATGTTCTTCTGCGGACCGGGTGAGAGACAATGGCCCCATCCGCTTCTGGACCGGCTCCAGTTGAGCCATCTGCATCCGGATCGGTTTCATGAAAATCTGGTTCTCAAAATATGCGGTGCGGAGGTTGACGGATTGGGCCAGCGCGACGAGACGCCGCGCTTCGGCAACCGTCCGGCCGAGGGGCTTTTCACAGATCACACCCTTTAGTTCGGCGCCGGCTTTTACGGCGGCGACAATCTCTTCCATGATGGGAATGCGCGCGAAGTTAGGCGCATAGATGGCAATGCAATCGACATGTTTTGCCATCTCCGAGATGCTCTCATAAACGACAGTGTCCCCGACGCCGAGGCGCCTCGCCAGCGCTGCCAGTTCGGGCGCCCCCTGCAGGGCCGCGACACCGGCCAGATTCATGCCACGGACTTGCTGCATCGCGATCACCTGAAAGCGGGCGACAAAGCCGGCCCCGACCGAACCAACCCTCAAGGCGTGTGAGTGCATGAGCCCTCCGATTTTGCAGAAATTCAAAACCACAAAAAACACGAAGATTCACTTTCGTGTTTTTCGTGTATTTCGTGGTTTAGGCATTTGGTTGCAGCTTTCTGGATCTGGATTACAGAGACCAACCTTCGCGATACACGGGCTTGACCAGTGCGTTCGCTTTTTCGAAGTTGGTCACGCGCATGTTGGGGCCATCCCACATCAGCTTTTGGCCGGCAAACCAGATAGCCAGATTTCCCAGCAGAACGGTCTCTGTGAAGGGGCCGGCATAATCGAAATTGGATACGGCTTTGGTCTTGCCCTTGCAGGCGTCGATCCAGTTCTGCTCGTGGTTTTCCTCTGGAACTCGGGGAATGGTTTTCTTGCGCTTTTTGCGGTTGAAGGCAATCATCCGTGTTTGCGGGATCAGACGAGGGTTTTCGGAGTAGGTTTCACACATGAGTTTGCCTTTGTCACCGACAAAAATCGTGCCGCTTTCCGGCAGGTTGCGCTCGGGTTCGAGTTCTTCCGGCCGTTCTGGCAAAATACCTCCGTCGTACCAGTGGTACTTGAGCGCAGGGTATCTGTCACTCCGGGCCGGGAACGTATAGTGCACGGTGCTGGCCATCGGGAAACTGTCGTGGTACTGCAACCGTCGGCCGTACCCTCCCTCTCCCGGCTTCGGCGGCACAAACTGGTAGGCGATGGTGGCCTGCACGCTGGTCGGGTAGCCGAGTTTGAGTGCCGTGTAGGTGGCATCCATAACGTGGCATGCCATATCGCCGAGCGCCCCGGCGCCAAAATCCCACCAGGACCGCCAGCTGAACGGATGGTAAGCCGGGTCGTATGGCCGCATGGGGGATGGACCTATCCATAGATCCCAATCCAACGTGGGAGGCACATTGGGCGTTTCCTCGGGGCGGGGCATACCTTGCGGCCAGATGGGGCGGTTGGTCCAGGAATGGACTTCACGCACCTTGCCGATAGCTCCAGCGGCGATCCACTCCTCGATCAGGCGCACACCTTCTCCGGAATGCCCTTGGTTGCCCATCTGAGTAACGACCTTGTACTTCCGCGCCGCCTCGGTCAGCATGCGCGCCTCCCATATGCAGCGTGTCAGAGGCTTTTGAACATAGACGTGCTTTCCCAGCTGCATGCTCGCCATCGCGACGACCGCGTGATTGTGGTCCGGCGTGGCCACGATGACCGCATCGATGTCCTTCTGCTTCTCGAGCATCACACGGAAATCCCGGTAGGTCTTGGCACTGGGGTAGGTCTGGTAGATCTTGGCGCTCCTCTCGTCATCCACATCACACAATGCGACGATGTTCTCATGAGCGCATCGGCCCGTGTTGCTGGATCCCATTCCGGAAACCCCCACGGTCGCGATATTGAGTTTGTCGCTGGGGGCCTGGTAACCGGGACCGCCCAGCACGTGCCGGGGAACAATCATGATGCCGGCCGCGGCGGCCACGCCGCCTACAAAAGTCCGCCGCGAGATGCCTTTTTCCGCTACGGTGTTTTCTTTCTTCTCAGCTTCCATGTTGGTGCCTCTCAGGATGAATAATTACCGCCGCTATTATCCTCGATTTCTCAGGACGATAAACACAAAAAACCGCCGGCAGTACACAGAGCCGGTCCGTGTTCGTCCGCGTTCTTCCGTGTCCCGAGATGTTTTGCGCTCCTTTGCCGGGAAAGGAATTTTTCGGAGCTCCCGCAGCTATGCAGCAAACGAGGACCAGGCGCAGTGGAAGACCGAGCCAGCGCATCATTATCCCTCCAGACTGGGAGCAAGAACTCCTGCAGTAAAGCACAGGAAGAGGTTAAACGGTTTCGAGTGTAATTTTCTCCAGGTCAGCGATACCGAATCCTTTCTCCGCCGCCATGGTCATAAAGGAAGCGAATTCCAGATTTTGGCCCTGCTCACGGACGATCTTAACTCCCACGGCGTCGGAGGCGACGAAGTCCGTGCTGAAGAGGATACCCCGCGTTGCAGATGCTGCCTCGGGGGCCGCTACTCTGCAGAACATCCGGAGCCTTGGCAATCAAATCCCTGATACAGGGAATCCGCGCCGCCGTTACGAATGCCCTTGCAGGCTCACTCGATCGGCCTGGGGGCCGGCGCGGCGAATCGCCGGACCTTGCTCTGGCGCAATCCCAGATCCACGAATGCCTCAGCCAACTTGAAGGCAACTGCGGTGGGATCGAGCACCACGGCACCCAGTTCCCGCTCGATATCCCGAGCGTAGCCGGCCAGCCCGGCGCAGCCCAGGATGATAACCTCAGCCCCATCCTCCGCAATCGCTTTCCTGGCCAATGCCAGCGCGCGCGCCCTGGCAATTTCCGGGTGCGCATCCATATCCAGCACGGGCATGTCGAGAACGGGCGCAGATGCAAAAGCTGTTTCGACGCCCCGCAAGCGCGCATGGAGTTCGCGGGTCGGTATGCGGCGGGGCAGGGACGTGAGGACGGAAAACTTGTGGCCGAGCATGCAGGCGACATGAAGAGTTGCCTCTTCGATCCCGATTACAGGGATATCGGATATTTCCCTGGCGGCATCGAGGGCGGGGTCTGAAAAGCACGCCAACACAATGCCGTCGTAGCCTTCCACATTGGCCTTGGCCACGAGTTTCAGAATGGCTGGACCTGCCATGACTTCATCGCGGGCGCACTCGATGGCCGCCGGGCCGTGCTCGGGATTCATGACGGTCAGTTCGGTGTCGGGGCGTTTGATCTTTTCCAGCTCGCGGCGAATGTGCTGCGTCATGCTTGCCGAGGTGTTCGGATTAATAACGCATATCTTCATAGGGACCTTCTTTCGATCTCGGCCGCCGCCGGATCAGCCAGGGTGCCTAGCCGCAGGTATCAGATTTTTTGGCCAGCGGCCTGTCCCGTTTAAGGAAGATACCGCGCCCGGCGCAGCCGTGGACTTTGCCCTGTGCCCAGATGATCTCGCCCCGCGATAACGTAATGACCGGCCAGCCCTTCACTTTCATCCCCTCATAGGGCGTGTAATCCATGGTGTCGTGCAAGGCTTCCTTGGTGATGGTGACCTCGAGCTCAGGGTCCCAGATTGCCAGGTCGGCATCGCTGCCTACCGAAATAGTTCCCTTCTTCGGGTAAAGGCCGTAGATCCTGGCGGCATTCGTAGCGCTCAGGGCAGCGAAGGTATGGACATCGATGCGGCCCTTGCCGACACCCTCAGAAAACAGAAGCGGCAGGCGGGTTTCCAGCCCGGGCACTCCATTGGGAATCTTGTTGAATGGGGCATCAATGCCGTGCGCCTGTTTCCCCATGGGGTCATTGAATCGATAGGGCGCATGATCCGACGAGAAGACCTGTATGAGGCCGCTCGCGAGGCCTTGCCAAACCGCCCCATGATCCGATGTACTGCGCGGCGGAGGACTGCACATGTATTTGGCCCCCTCAAAGCCGGGCCTATCCATGTCCTCTGCGGTAAGCAGGAAGTATTGGGGGCAGGTTTCAGCATAGATTTTCAGCCCGCGGCTGCAAGCCCAGCGGATTTGTTCCAGCGCTTCCATCCCGGAAACATGCACAATCAGGATAGGGACATCGACCAGTTCCGCCATGGCAATGACCCGGTGAGTGGCCTCGCGCTCGACCAATTGCGGTCTCGATGCGGCATGGAAACGGGGAGACGTTTTGCCGTCGGCGACCAGCCGCCCGGTGAGCCAGGCGATTGCGTCGCAGTTTTCGGCATGCACCATCACCATGGCGCCTTCGCGCCGCGCCAGCGCCAGGACATCCAGGATCTGACGATCCGTAAGCTTCAGGGCATCATATGTGGTGTAGACCTTGAATGAGGTACAGCCCTGATCAATAAGTTCCGGCAGTTCCTGGGCGAGCACCTGTTCTGTGGGATCCGACACGATCAGGTGGAAGGCATAGTCGACGAAAGCCTTGCCCTCGGCGCGCCGGTGGTAATCCCGGACCACGTCGCACAAAGATTGGCCCCGGTGTTGCGCTGCAAATGGGATGATGGTCGTGGTTCCTCCGCAGGCGGCTGAGATCCCGCCTGTGAAGAAATCATCAGCCGTGGTCAGTCCTGTGGAAGACTTCTGGTCGATATGGCAGTGACTGTCGATGCCGCCAGGCAGCACAAGTCGTCGCCGCGCGTCAATCTCCTGCGCGGCGCCCTCAAGCCTGTCGGCCAAAGCGGCGATCTTACCATTTCGAATGCCAACGTCGCAGAGGACACAATCCGCTGCTGTAACGACAGTTCCATTCCGAATGATCGTGTCGAATGTCACACTCATAGTACGTACCCGCGGTCTTCAACGCTGCGAATACTGCTGCAGCGCACGTGCCAGGCGCAGTTGGAGGTTGTCGAGCTCCACGAGATCCGTCCTGGTCAGGTTCGGCCCGGGAGCCCGCACCTTTGCCGAACGAATGGCCCCGTGCCGGCGCAACAATTCCTTGCGGACGGCGAGGCCGAAGCCTGGTTGCTGCTCGTGACGGATCAACGGCAGATAGAGATCGAAGATATCTTCAGCCACTTCGATGTCGCCGGCTTTGAAGCGCCCATAGACGGCCACCAGCATTTCCGGGAAAGCGAAGCCGGTCATGGCGCCATCGGCACCGCGGCGCAATTCCTGCGGGAAGTACAGGCCCCCGTTGCCGACAAGAATGCTAACCCGGCGGAGGCCCTCACGCTCGGCATCGGCTCGAATCTGCGAGAGTTTTCCCAGGCCCGGACAATCCTCGTGCTTGAGCATGACCAACTGCGGATAGGATCGCACCATCCGCAGGAAAAGCGCTGCCGAGAGATAGACGCCCGTGGAGTATGGGCAATCCTGGTAAGCGAGAGGGATGGCCGGGCCCAGGGCCCGGCAGACCATGCCGAAATAGTCAAATATCTGTTCGTCGGTCCGCAAGCCAGTCGCGGGAGCCAGCAAAACTCCGGCTGCGCCCGCATCCATGGCGATGCCGGCGAGCGCCTGGATATTGGCTAAAGCCGGATTGCTGATTCCTACCATCACCGGAATCCGGCCTGCCACTGCCCGGATAACTTGGCGGGTGAATGCCTCGGTTTCCTCAAAAGTCAGCTTGTGTGCCTCTCCCATCATGCCGAGGATGGTGATCCCGTGGACCCCCTTGGCAATGTAGAACTCCGTCAGGGAATCGATACTGCGCCAATCAATCTCTTCCGTGTCCAGGAAAGGAGTTACCGAAATAATGAATACGCCTTTGGCATTTTCGCTCAGCATAGCGGGTAGAGTATAAAGCAATATGCGAGGCGCATTACAAGGACAATCCGGACGAAATGCCATGCAGGAACAACTCCCAGGACATTTGCTCTCGCGGACGGCCGCACAGTGGTATTCTTACTGTGGGAGTGATTCACATGTCTGAGAGATTATCGAATCGAGCCGCACTGTATCTTTCGCGACGGTCTTTATCCCTGGCTGCCGCAGTTTTGTTCCTGTTGATCCTGATTGCCCCTGCCTGGCCGGCGAAACCAGCGGCCACGGACGTGACGGGCGCCTGGCTGATGACTGTGGAGGCGCCGGAGGGAACCGCACACCCCACGATTCTGCTGAAACAGGAAGGCGAAAAGATCACGGGAACCTATCGGGGACGGATGGGGGAGAGTGAATTGTCGGGCACCATCAAGGGTAGCGAGATACGCTTCAGCGTGACGCTGAAATTCCAGGACGTATCGTACGTGGTTGTTTATTCGGGCTCGGTCAGCGACGACAGTATGAAGGGGACTGCGCGCTTCGGAGATACCGGCACCGGCGACTGGTCCGCGAAACGAAGGAAGCAACCGGCCTGAGCGATGGGATAGTAGTCCGAGATGAAGGACGATCGCAATTCCAGTGGGACTTACGGCGGGCGGAAGACGTATCTGCGGCGGGTGCTGTGGATTTTTGCCTTGACCGTTCTGATTGGGGGCGTGCCGGCACGCCCGGCGCTGGAGGGATCGCGCGGAGAGAAGGCGCGCGACAAGGCAATTTCGGCGGCAGAATTCAGCCGGATCGTAAGAGAGTTTTCCGAGGAGGGCGGCTATTTCCGTTCGGACAACCTCGTCTCCAATGAAACTGCCTACCTCTACGTCGTCGACCAGTTGCACGATTCTGGGATCTCAGGCGGCGCTTACCTTGGTGTCGGACCCGAGCAGAATTTCACCTACATCGCAAAAGTCCGGCCGCGGATTGCCTTTATCGTGGATATCCGGCGCCAGGCCATCATCCAGCACCTGATGTTCAAGGCGCTCTTTCGCCTCGCGGATACGCGAGCAAAGTTCCTGTCACTTCTGTTCAGCAAACCCTTGGCCGGATCAGAGGCGCCCGGCCCGGATTCATCCGCGGAGGATCTGGTCGCCTACTTCTCGAGTGCTGCCCCGGATGGCCTTGCGTACCGGCGAAACCTTGCCCAGATCCAGACCACGATTACCCGCGATTTCCGCATCCCGATCGATGCGAAAGACCAGGCGAGCCTGGAATATGTCTATGGCGCGTTTTATGATGAAAGCCTGGATTTGCGGTACCAGTCCGGCGGATTCAGCAGCCGGTATGGCGGGTACGGTTTCCAGCCGCGCGGCCCCTGGGGATATTTCCCGGCGCTCCGGGATCTGATTTTGGCTCGCGATCAGCGCGGCAAGCCCGGCAATTTTCTCGCCAGCCGCAGCGATTATGAGTTTCTCCGCTCCCTTCACGAGAGCAACCGCATCATCCCGATCGTGGGTGATTTTGCAGGCGCAAAAGCGCTGGCGGCGGTTGCGGCCTATCTCAAAGAGAACGGGCACACGGTAGCTGCCTTTTATACTTCCAACGTTGAGCAATACCTGTTCCGCAATGGAGTGTTCGATGCATTTGCGAAAAACGTTGCCGCATTGCCGATCACGGGAAAGAGCCTCTTTATCCGCGCGTATCCCAATAACCAACGCATGCCGCACCCTGCGCAGGCCGGGAGCCATCGTCTGACAACTCTGCTCCAGAGAATGGCCACCTTTGTCGATGACTATCGGCAGGGCCTGTACACCGATTACTGGACGCTGGTAACCACCCACTACATCGCCCCGCAATATCGCTAGTCTTTAAAATAAAAACCACGAAATACACGAACTACACAAAAGTGAGCCGGCGACCAGCAAAGGAAGCCCAGCTCCTCGCATAGTACCGGCATTCCAATCCCTATTTATGTCCTGATGCAGATATTTCGTGTATTTCGTGGTTTACAAAAGCGGTTCGACGGATACTTGGCCGAGGTGCAGTCCCTCAAGGGGTAGCGGCGATCTTCAGAATGCCCCGTAATTCCTGCTCCAAGGCCGGGGTGCAGATCAGGCAGTGGCGAGCATCGATGCGGCCGGTTCCATCCTTGGTCAGAAATCTGGCCCCCGACTCCCGCGCGATGATGCTCGCCGGGGCGTAATCCCACGGCATGCCGCTGCCGCTGAGCCAAATATCGGCCTTGCCCCGCGCCAACATGGCTATGTCATAACTCGCCCCATAGCTCCGGACCGTCCAGCAGATTTCCGTCAGGCGGCGCACGGAGTCGGGTTGCCAGACGTACCAGGCGGATTTCAGGCCGCTAACCATCAGGATCGCCTTGTCCAGGCTCGCGATTTCGGCAGCCCGGGTCGGAGCGTCATTCCAGTAGCAACCTTTGCCGCATACAGCGTGAAGCATCTCATTCAGGCAGGGGAAAAAGATCGAGCCCAGGACCACATCGCCATCGGCCTCGAGAGCCAGTTGGATCGACCAGAAGGTATTGCCGCGAATGAAATCGCGGGTGCCGTCTATGGGATCAATGATCCAGCGCCGGTTGGAACGAGAGGGCAGATGGGTGCCTTCTTCCCCCAGGATGCCGTCTTCAGGAAAGCCGGCGGATACCAAGCGGCTGATCAGCTGCTCGCACTCCCGGTCCGCAGCGGTAACGGGCGAGAGATCCGGTTTTTCCTCCGATGCAGGCCTGGCTGCGAAGTGACGTAGGGCGAGCTGGCCGGCCGCACGTACTGCAGCCAGCATGGTCTCGGCTTCACGCTGGTAGGTCATGGCATAGTTCTCCGTTGCACTCCATAGTTACATATCACAACCGTCGACGCCGAATGACCGGCTCGGCAAAAATAGCCTGGCGCTGGCCAACAGCGCTGTCGTACGCGCAAGCCTCTCAGTACAGTGTCCAGATTAAGGCTGGCGAAGACAATAAAGGATTCAGCGAAGGAAAGGGCAAAGAAAAGGACCCCGATATCCTCGGCGGATAACTTGCGGGATAGCACCATGAGTACGACAACACCGCTCAACCTCCAGAAAACCTGCACACACCACTGAAGTGTTGTGTCGCGGCCCAGGGTTCCGAGATCGGACAGCCCCAGTCTGCCAACAATCTGTTCGAGTGCCGCTCGCATTTTACCGATTCCTGTCCTGCGCGCGGGCGCAGCAGAGTTTGACCTATTTAAGGATCTCGGCTGAGTGCCTGGCCGTTGATCCGGCGGCGGCAGTTTCTGCCGCGAAACAATTCAGAATAGTGGATATGGTATCGGCGCTCAACGGTAATTGTGCGAGCGCCGGACCGGCGGAGTTTTACCCGGACTCGGGAAAAGGCGAATCGGATTGAGAAAAAGACAAGGATCATGCAGACGGCACCGCCGACGCCCCTGAACTGTCGGGAGCGGTGACAGACCCGCCCGGACCGGGAATTCTTTTCCCGTGTTGCAGGTTTTATCCGTATAATCCGGTTCACTATGGAAACACCAATCCTGCTACCGCCGGGCGATGCTCCGAAAAAGAAGTTCTGGAAACCCTGGAAGTGGATCGGCCTGCTGACGTATGCCGCCGTGCTGCTGTTGAATCGGTGGTTGCCTGGGCCGCTCGTGGCTGCGGGATACCTTTACGGGATTGCCGTTATCGCCAACCTGTTGTTCCATGCTTTCCGCTATATAAAGGACCGGCTGTTCTGGCGGGTCCGCAACCGCATCATCGGTTCCTTTATTTTCGTAGGCGTCATCCCCATCGTTCTACTTCTGGGCGTGGTTTTCCTTTCTGCTTTTCTGCTGGCCGGGCAGTTGGCGGGCCGATACCTGGAGATTTCCTTGCGGGAGAGCGAACATCAGATTACGGAAATCAACGAAGAGCTGGCAGGACCGATCGGCGGCGGCGATTTGAAAACGGTCTTTCCCGCGATTGCATCGCGAATCTGGCCCGTGCATTCCGGGCAATTTCCAGGATTGGCGACCCGCCTGCTGCGCCGGCAGCCCGATGGCTCGCTCGAGATCATTTCCAAATATGATCCCCGGAATACCTTGAAGGATCCGCGCGCGTATCCGGGTGACAAGTGGCTGGGCGATGGGATGTCCTATGAGGGGCTTATCCGACAGGGAGAGACCGCGCTGATGACCAGCCTCCGGCCTGTGCCCCGTTCTGCCGGGCTCTACCTGGAGGTTTCGGCTCCTCTGGACCAGTCTGCAGAAGAGCGATTGCAACGGGAAAAGTCGATCTACTTCACCATTCTGGGGGTCGGAAAATCCAATGTGACCGTTTCCAACAGAGGGGTTCGGATTTCATACAAGGATCCTGAGCAGGGCGCCAAGTCAGAGGATCCGCAGGCGGGTGAGCAGTTCATGGACCAGATTATCGCGCTGCAGGCGCGCCGCCAGAGCGACACGCGGCTCATGGTGTCATGGGGATTGCCGCTCAAGTGCAAAGACTACGAGACCGGCAAGGAAGAATATGCGGGTATAGCGGTGCTGCATGTCCCGCTGAAGACGATTTATGACGTTTCCTTCGGGCCGGGCGACTCGCCTGGGAAGTTCATCCTCGTTGCGATCTATTCTATGGCCGGCATGTTTGTATTTGCCGAGATTGTCTCGGTGATCATCGGCCTCACCATCAACCGCCGGATTACACGATCCGTGCACGATATGTACCAGGGGACACTGGCGCTCCAGAAAGGCGACCTGCAGCACAGGATACCGGTGCGGCGGAAAGATCAGCTCGGATTGCTGGCCCATTCCTTCAACCAGATGAGCGCTTCGATATCGCGCCTGCTGGAGGAAGTCAGCGAAAAAAAACGACTGGAACAGGAGCTGGAAATTGCCCGCGAGGTGCAGGCCACCCTTTTCCCCAAGCAGCTGCCGCGGCCGAGGGGAATGGCCGTATTTGGAGGATGCGAGCCGGCCCGCGTCGTGAGTGGCGATTACTATGATTTCATCGTGGAGGACGAGGCTCACCTCGATATCGTCGTGGCCGACATCAGCGGCAAGGGCATTTCGGCGGCATTGATGATGGCAAACCTTCAGGCGGCGATGCGCAACCAGCTGCTTGCCGCCAAGCACGAGGATCCTGAGAACATTGCGAAAAGCCTGGCAAGCGTCGTGGCCCACCTGAACCAGCAGATCTATATCAACAGCCCTTCCGAGAAATATGCCACTCTATTCTTGAGCCGGTACGATGCCGAATCACGTCGACTGTGGTACTGCAACGCGGGACATCTACCTCCGGTCCTGCTGAGTGCGCAGGGGACACAATTGCTGGAAGCCACCGGCATGGTGATCGGCTTGCTCCCGGGTGCCAGCTATCAGGCCGGGTCCATAGAGCTGACTCCGGGTTCCGTTCTGGCCATTTTTACCGATGGGATTACCGAGGCGGTCAACCAGGTTGACGAGGAGTTTGGCGATGATCGCCTCCTCGAGGCATTACAGCAGTCGCGGCAGGGCACTCCGGAAGAGATATACAAATTTGTCGTCAGCAGAGTCCGTGATTGGCAGGGAAATCTTCCGCAGCACGATGACATCACACTGATTGTTGCCAAGGTCGGATAGCCTACGGCAGTCGGACTGTTTCCGGCGCACGGCCGACAGGATGTGCAGGATCCGTCCGGGATATGGAAGCCGGCCTTGCGGTGTGCGATCCGCTATTTCCTGAGTTCGACGACTGTAGCGCCGGCCCCTCCCTGATTGGGCGGAGCCAGATGGAAATCCTCGACCTGAGGATGGCCGGTGAGAAGCTCGGCAATAGCACGGCGCAGGATCCCTTTCCCGTGCCCGTGGATGATGCGGACGCTTTGTACATCGGCGAGGAAAGACTCGTCGAGGAACTTGTCAACCCGTTGGACGGCCTCGTCGGCATTCAATCCGATGACATTGAGTTCGGGTGTGAACTGAGAGTCGAGGGTCAATTCCGGCGCGCGTTTCACGGGTTCGGGCCTGCGCCCGGGAGCCGGGGCTGATTCCAACAGCTGAAGGTCCTCGCGCAGCGCGCGAAACTTGAGAGCCCCGATGTTCACATGGTACGTGTCACCGCGCAGCGACTCCACGGTGCCGGCCTGGCTGAGAGGTTTGACCCACACGCGATCTCCCTCGGCCGGCTCTCCTGAAGGCCGATCGGCCGAGGCATGCGCATTGGATTGAGGAGCGGCAGTTGCCTGCGCACGCTCCGCTGCCAGTCCGATCTCGGCGGCAATCTTCCGGCTCGCTTCCGAGCCGGTTCGGCGAAGCTGGGAGGCGCGGTTCTGCGCTGCCTTTCTGAGTTTTTCGGCCGTGATCCGGTCTTTAAGCCCTTTGATCAGCTGTTCGCTTTCCCGGCTGAATTCATGAACGGCATGCCCCAGAGCTGCCTCGAATTCCGTGCGCCTTGCAGCCTCGCGCCGCGCAAAGTCCTCTGCGAGACGGGCATATTCCCGTGCCGTGGCTGCCCGCTCTTCCTCGAGGGCAGCGCGTTGCGAGACCAGCTCGTCTGTCAGGCTTTTGAGCCTTTTCAGGTAATCGCCGGCCAGGGAGTGGCTGGGATCCGCCAGCTCGCGGGCATGATCCAGGATGGCTTCCGGCACATCCATCCGGCGGGCGATATCCAGCCCGGAGGAGGCTCCGGCGACTCCCATGATCAAACGGTACGTGGGCCGCAGGGTGCGCTCGTCGAACTCTACGGAGGCATTAAGCACGCCGGCTGTCCGGGATGCCCACATCTTAAGCGGATTATAATGAGTTGATGTGAGGGTCGTGGCGCCCGTTCGGCGGAAGTAATCAATGATAGCCACAGCGAGGGAGGCGCCTTCTTCGGGATCCGTGCCGGTTCCCACCTCGTCGATCAGCAGCAAGGCCGGCAGCACCACTTTTTTAGCCATCCCGGCGATATTGCGCATATGAGCGGTGAAGGTCGAGAGGTTCGCGGCGATCGATTGCTGATCCCCGATATCGGCGCTCACCTGGGCGAACACCGGCAGTGCCGCTTCCTGGGCCGGCACATGAAGCCCCATCTGCGCCATGAGGGCGATGATGCCGACGGTTTTAAGCACGACCGTTTTGCCGCCCGCATTGGGGCCGCTGATGACCAGGACCTGGTGAGCATCATCCATTACCAAAGATATGGGCACGGCGCGGCCGCCGGTTTGCCGGAGGGCTTGATCGAGAAGAATGTGGCGTGCATCGCGCAGGCTAAGCTCACGGGCGTTTGTGAGCCGGGGCCGGACGCAGCCGAACTCGAGCGACAACCACGCCTTGGCTTGGCCGGCATCGATTTCCGTGATTGCGCCGACAAGCTCGCGGATGGCGGCCTCATGGCTGCGGAAAGCCTCGGTGATCGCGAGCAAAATGCGCGTGATCTCCGTCGCTTCCTGTTCGCGCAGCTGCACGAGATCATTGTTCTGGTCGATGACTGTGAGGGGTTCCATGAAGGTGGTTTGGCCGCTCGACGACAGCCCGTGGACGACGCCCGGCACCTGGCCGCGGGCATCCGTACGCACGGGGATTACGAAACGTCCGTTGCGGAATGTGATGATTTCC
>CAYGWQ010000014.1:0-9326 GCA_964353465.1 uncultured Acidobacteriota bacterium
GCACCCGGGGCCCTTTTCCAGCCAGGCGTCGAAGAATACCAGGCGTTCGATCTGCTGGGTGCAATGAAAAACCGTGCCCTCCGGATTGATTCTTTTTAAAAAAGCATGCAGCGGATCGTCGCCGGAGTCCTGCCGGCTGCCGTTAATGACCATGAGGTCCGCCCTGCGCAATCCCGTCAGCGGCTCCCGTAAGGTCCCGGCAGGCATGAGCCGGTTGTGCTCCAGGGGCTGAGAACGATCGATGACAATCACATCGAGGTCGCGATGCAGGCTGCGATGCTGGAAGCCGTCATCGAGTATGAATACCGGCCGCTCAGCACGCCGCGAGATTCTCAGACCGGCGGCATGGCGATTGCTGGATATCCCCAACCAAATCCGAGGCACATGTCTGCGTACTAGCGCAGGTTCATCCCCGAGCAGCTGTGCGGCCGGACGGCATTGATCTCCTGGTGCCAGGATTACCGCCTCAGTTGCAGCCCTGCCATAGCCGCGGCTCAGCAAAGCAGGCTCGAATCCAATCCGACAAATGGTTTTCGCGAAGTGGGCTACGAGCGGCGTCTTGCCGGTTCCGCCAACTGTAAGATTTCCAATGCTTATGACGGGATTCGGAAGCCTGGGCCGGCGGAGCAGCCCGGCATCGTACAGGCGATTGCGGCTCTGGATCACGCCCTCATAAAGGAGGCCGGGAAGATACAACAGCCGCGGCCATATCGGGGATCGTCCCGGCAGAACCGATGTTGGGTGATTTCCGAGATGTATGGTAGACCTCATGCCACTTTATGGCATTCATTTCCCAAGTGATAATCCTGGCTTCCGGCCCACGGTTCCTGACGAGAACGAGAAATTCACGATCATCGACAACTAGCCTGATGCCGTATTCGATGTTGACTTATGAGCTACCAGCCCATGGCGCAGCCATCCTTGCGCGGATCGCTCCCCCCCCTCAGCACACCGGTGCTTTGATCGACAAAGACGCCCTGATAGCCGCCAAAGCTATCAAGCATCCCCACAATGCGATGCCCCTTCAAAGTAAGCAGCCTGCGGATTTCGGGGCCGATCCCGGATTCAAGCCCAACCATTCCTCCGGTGTGCCGGCACCTGGCTGCCTCTCCGGCTTCCTGAACATTCATGCCGAACTCAACAAGGTTCAGAAACACCTGGACGTGTGCCTGGGGCTGGTTGTCCCCTCCCATCACACCGAAAGAAAAGAAAGGCTTGCCGTTCCGCAGCACCATGGCAGGGATGAGGGTGTGCATCGGACGCTTATGGGGTTCGACTCGGTTCGATGACGTCGCGTCGAGCTTAAAGCTCGAACCGCGGCTCTGCAGGCAGATTCCTGTATCGCCGGCGACAATTCCCGATCCGAACTCGTTATACAAGCTGTTGATGAAACTCACCGCGTTGCGATCCTTATCCACAACGGTCAGATAGACGGTGTCGCTTTTCTCGGATTGGCCGGGAGGGTATTCCGTGCGAGCCTGGTTTGGGTGAATCAGCTTTCTCCGCTCGGCGGCGTACTTCTCGGAAAGCAGCATATCCAGGGGAATCTTTGCGAAATCCGGATCGGTTATATAAAAATCGCGGTCAGCGAACGCCAGTTTCTTCGCCTCCACAAGGTGGTGAAGGTATTCCGCCGAGTTGTGCCCCCAGGATTTCAGGTCGTACCCCTCGAGAATATTCAGCATCTCCAAAGCAACAAGTCCCTGGCCGTTGGGAGGCAACTCATAGAAATCGTAACCTTTGTAGTTGATGCCGATAGGTTTGACCCATTCGGAACTGTGATCGGCGAAGTCCTTGATGTCTAACACGCCTCCGGCGGCGCGAACAGTACTTGCGATCTTGCCCGCGATCTCTCCCTCGTAAAACGCCTTGCGCCCCCCGCTGGCAATCAACCGAAAGGTCGCTCCCAGGTTTTTGTTGAAGACAATCTGACCGTGCTCCGGCACCCTGCCGTCAGGGAGGTATGTCTTGGCTGCCCAGGGATTTCGGGCCAGGCGCGCCGATTGCTCCTGCCATTCGTTGGCGATGATTTCTGATACGGGGAAGCCCTTTTCCGCGTACTCGATGGCAGGACCCAGAATGCGATCGGCCTTCTGCGTCCCGAACCTCTCAAGCAGGGAAAACCAGCCGTCAACAGCACCCGGCACCGTGATCGTGTCGACGCCGTCCTGAGGCATGACGCTGTATCCCTTTTTTTTCAGATATTCCAGGGTCATACCATAGGGCGAGCGGCCGCTGGCGTTCAATCCCACCAGCTCGCCGGTCTTGTTCCAATAGACGATCGCGAACACGTCTCCGCCCACCCCGGTCATCATGGGCTCGACTACGTTGAGAACCGCCGCTGCCGCTATAGCGGCATCAACGGCATTGCCCCCTTCCTGAAGGATGCGGAGTCCCGCCGCGGTCGCCAGCGGCTGACTGGTGCAAATCATTCCATTACGCGCCAGAACGGGCGATCGAGTACCCGAGACGCTGCGCGCGTTACGATCCTGTCCAGCCATAATCATTGCCCCAAAAACGAGTGCCAACACCGGCACAATGATGCTTCGGATTTTCCTCATGAGTATCCTGCTCCTGAGCTTATGGATCATAACCCTTGCGAGAGCCCGCCTCAACAGGGAATTGGGCGTACCCATTCGCGGCAAGTTGCTGAGGGAGAGGAGGCACAAGCCCCCCGCGATATCCCCCGCCGGCTGCAACATAAGTTCTTGCGACCGTGACTGCAGCCGGTATAATCAACGTTCTTGCGCCCTCATGAGCGTGGAGCATGCCTGAAGGAGGGTATACCAGAATGGGCATCGCGGACGCTTCCGACCGATACGCTCAAATCAGCGCGGGAACAAATCGATGATTTCCTCGATGCCCCTAATGCCGTACTGGAGGAGCTTCAACCTCGTCCGTAGCCTTGAGGATTATGTCCAAGATCATAGATAATATATTGCCTAATTCATGATTAAATACAGGACAATATCTAATCTATTGCATTAGGTATAGCTATGGCAAATACTCTTAGGAAATCGATCTGCATCCTGCCCGGTGACGGCATCGGGCCCGAGGTTATGGCATCGGCAACTGCCATCCTGAGACGCGTGGCTCAATCGGCGGGTTACGTTTTGGACTTGCGTGAAGCTGCCATTGGCGGTGATGCACTTGATCGTTTCGGCACACCGATACCGGATGAAACAATGCAATCTTGCAAATCAAGTGACGCCGTATTGCTCGGTGCGGTTGGTGGCCCGAAATGGGACATCCAACCGGCGCACCTGCGTCCGGAGAAGGGGCTTCTGGGTTTGCGCGAAGGACTCGGACTGTATGCCAACCTCAGGCCGGTCCGGCAGATTCCATCGCTGCTCGAGTGTTCCACGCTGCGGGCTGAGGTGATCAGCGGTGTCGATCTGATCGTCGCCCGCGAGTTGACCGGGGGGCTTTATTACGGTGAGCCGAGGGGTATTGGCATGGAGTCCGGGGAGGAAATCGGTATAAACACCATGATCTACCGGCGTCACGAGATCGAACGTATCGCCCGGACAGCATTCGATCTGGCTAGGAAGCGGCGGAGGAAGGTAACTTCGGTCGACAAAGCCAATGTTTTGGAGGTTAGCGCGCTCTGGAGGAAGATCGTCGAGGAGGTTCATGGGAGATATGCCGATGTGGCGTTGAGCCATCAGTATGTGGACAACTGCGCCATGCAGCTGGTCCTGAAACCAACCCAGTTTGATGTCATCCTGACCGAGAACACCTTCGGTGACATCCTCAGCGACATCGGGGGAGTGTTGAGCGGCAGCATCGGGACGCTGCCATCCGCAAGCGTTGGAAGAGGTCCAGCGCTCTATGAGCCCGTGCACGGTTCGGCTCCGGACATCGCGGGGACCGACGCGGCAAACCCTGTTGGGATGATCGAATGCGTTGCCATGATGTTCGAGATTTCATTCGGCCGACCGGACCTGGCTGCAAAAATCACCATGGCTGTCGACCGGGCCCTCGAGGACGGGTACCGAACGCGAGACCTGTGCCGCAGGGGAGAAAAGCCTGCAAGCTGCAGCCAGTTCGGTTATGAAGTGCTGAGCCGCTTGGAATAGATTGAGTATCCCATTTGGAGAAGCCGGCCGCGCGGGTATCATGTAGCCATGGAACGTGGAGAGAAGGGAAGTCCAAGAATCCTGCCAAATCCGGACCGGCGGGTGCGCGCGCCGCGTCCCGAATGGCTGAAGGTGCGCTTGCCTGCCGGCGAGGGATATGCCCGCCTGAAGAGACTGATCCACGAGCAGCATCTCAACACGGTATGTGAGGGCGCCCGATGCCCGAATATCGGCGAGTGCTGGGGGGCAGGCACGGCAACCTTCATGATATTGGGGGATACTTGCACACGGGCCTGCAAGTTCTGCGCGGTGAAAACCGGCCTGCCGCCGGCATACGATCTTGATGAGCCGCGCCGGATCGCTGCTGCCATCTGTCAGATGAATCTCGATTATGCCGTAGTGACTTCGGTCGATCGCGATGACCTGGCAGACGGAGGAGCCTCTATTTTTGCCGAGACCATCCGTCTGACACGGGAGTCATGCCCCGCAATCAGGATCGAGGTGTTGATCCCCGATTTGCGCGGCGACGCGCACGCCTTGCGCAAGGTCGTTGACGCTCGGCCGGATGTGTTGGCGCACAATGTCGAGACCGTACCGCGTCTCTACCCCATTGTCCGCGCCGGATCGCGCTATCGCCGGTCGCTGGGAGTGCTGCGCGCTGTCAAGACATTCAATGCGGAAATGCTTACCAAATCAAGCATCATGCTTGGCCTGGGCGAACAAGCGGATGAGGTCCTGGAAACAATGAAAAATCTGCGGGAAGTCGGGGTCGATATCCTTACCTTGGGTCAGTATTTGCAGCCCACCCGGGAGCATCTGCCCGTGGAGCGTTACTATTCCCCGAATGAATTCCGCAATTTGCGTAACGCGGGTCTGGCACTCGGTTTTTCATATATAGAATCCGGACCCCTGGTACGTTCTTCCTACCACGCAGAAAAACAAAGGGCGGTTTTCCCTTAGCTGGTTTTGGTCGTGAAATTCGGTTTGAGCTCTCGCGATGCGGCCCCGGTGGATGCCGAGTTTATCCTCAGGGTACGATCGTTTCTGTGCTATCATACAAGATGTCAACGAAAAAGAAATCCTATGCCGACCGTGCTGCGATTTGCCTTTTTCTCCGCAGTGCTCAGCCTCGCCCTAGGGGCAGTGGCACACGCGGACATCGCCCGTATTGATCTCAACGGCACTATTGATCCGATCACTGCTGAGTTTGTCGTCAAGAGCATTGCCAGAGCCGGCGCCGAGCATGCCCAGTTTCTCCTCATCCGGCTGCAGACTCCCGGAGGCTTCGGCACCTCCATGGAGGAAATCATCACCAAGATTTTGAGCAGTCCGATTCCCGTGGTTGTTTATGTGGCGCCGAGCGGAGCGTCGGCAGCCTCGGCGGGCTTTTTGATCCTGATGGCGGCGGATATCGCCGTCATGGCCCCGGGAACCAACACGGGCGCAGCTCACCCGCTGCTTGCGATTGCGGGATTCCCTGTCGAAGGGGGAGAGGCGGGGAAAACCCTTTCACAAAAAATCACCAGCAATGCCACAGCTTTCCTGCGCAGCATTACCAGCAAACGGCACCGCAATGTCGAGGAGGCCGAGAAGGGGATCGTCGAGAGCAAGTCCTTTACCGAAACCGAAGCGCTTGAGAAACACCTCATCGACTTCGTCGCCAAGGATGAGGCCGAGTTGTTCCGGCAGTTGCAGGGCTACAAAGCCCAGCTCTTTTCCGGGCAATCCGTAATCCTTACACCCCTTGGGCAGGCTGTGGTCACCTATCCCATGACCACGCGGGAGAAGTTTCTGGCCACCATATCGCAACCCAATCTGGCGCTGATTTTGGGCGTCCTGGGTTTGATCCTGCTCTACATTGAATTCACGCATCCGGGAATGACGGCCCCCGGAGTGATCGGGGGCATCTGCTTCCTGCTCTCGATCCTCGGTTTTTCCTTTCTGCCGATCAACTATGTCGGCGTGCTGCTGATCCTGCTCGCTCTGGGATTATTTGTCGCGGAGGTGAAAGTGCAGGGCTTTGGAGTCCTCGGCCTCGGAGGAGTGGTTGCCATGGTGATCGGCATGCTCATATTGATTGACAGCCCGGATCCTGCAGTCAGGATCGGGATCCTCACCGCGCTCTCGGCGGCATTGCCATTTGCCCTGATCTTCATCATTCTCCTGATTGCCCTGGTCAAGTCCTACCGCCAGAAGGTGGCGACGGGAACCGCCGGCATGATCGGGTTGATTGGCATGGCAGACAGCGAGGTTTGGACTGCCGGGCGTGTGAAGGTGCGCGGGGAATATTGGCAGGCACATTCCTCTAATCCGATCCCAGCCGGCAAACATGTGCGTGTGGTCGGGATCGACAATCTGATGCTGAAAGTTGAAGAAGTCCGCGAGTAACCTGTGCACAGCAGGCGCGGCAAACCTACATCTCCGGGGGCAAACGATGACACTTACACAGATGTGGCTGTTTGGATTTGCGATCGTCATCTTGTATCTGCTGAGCACGATCAACATCTTGAAGGAATACGAGCGCGCAGTTGTGTTCCGCCTCGGCCGCCTGGCGAAAGACGCCCTGGGCCCGGGTGTGGTCTTCATTTTCTGGCCCATATATAAGATCGTGCGCGTCAGCCTGCGTACGGTCACGCTCGAAGTGCCGCCGCAGGATGTCATTACTCACGACAATGTGTCGGTCAAGGTGAACGCGATTATCTACTTTCGCGTGATGAACGCGCCGCGGGCCATCGTCGAGGTGGAAAACTATCTATATGCGACCTCGCAGCTGGCGCAGACGACCTTGCGCTCCGTGCTCGGCGAAGTGGATCTCGACGACCTGTTGAGCAACCGTGAAAAGCTGAATATCAAACTGCAGGAGATCCTGGACCAGCACACCGACGCCTGGGGCATCAAGGTCAGCTTGGTCGAAGTCAAGCAAGTGGACCTCCCGCAGGAAATGCAGCGGGCCATCGCGCGCCAGGCCGAGGCCGAACGCGACAAGCGCGCGAAGGTCATCCATGCGGATGGCGAATTCCAGGCCGCGGCCAAACTCCGTGAGGCAGCCGATGTCATCGCTGGGGAGCCGGTCGCGTTGCAGCTCCGCTATCTGCAGACCCTGGCGGACATCGGGAACGAAAAAAACACTACCATTGTTTTTCCGGTCCCGATTGATATTATCCAAGGTTGGCTTAATAAAAACACAAAGGCTGAATTAAAATGAGTCAAACGGGTGCTGATTCCGGGACTGAATTAGTCCTGGATAATCGAAAGCTCATCATTACCTTCCTGGTCCTTGTAGTCGTCTGCGGGGCGTTTTTTATCATTGGCTTTATGGAGGGGAAACGCCAGGCCGTCCCGACCCGGGTCGAGCGCACGCCATCCGATTCTACGGCCAGTACACAAGCAGAGGCCAAGGGACCCGACACGAAGGCCGCAGGTCGTCCGACGGAGAGCACGCCGATCGAGGACCGGTCCGGACGCGCGCCGCTGGATTGGTATAGGAACGTTCAGGACAAGGAATCCGGAGCTCAGAAGCCGAGCGAGGCCGCAAAAGCCGCCAGATCGACGCAAACACCGCCGGCAAAGAAACCGGCCGTTTCGCAGCCGCAAGCCACTAAAGGGACGGCGACAACGGAAGCGGGATCCATGGTGCCGGCCGCCAACGTCACCTACACGGTGCAGGTGGGCGCGTTTAAGCAGCGGCAGGAAGCAGATATCAGGGCAGCGGTGCTCAAGGCTAAAGGATATGTGTGCGTGATCGATTTCAAACCAGTCGAACAACTATACCTGGTCAAAGTAGGTAAATTTGATACGCGCGTGGATGCGAAGGCGGTGCAGCTCCAGTTGACCAAGGATGGCTTCAGCTCGTTCATCAAGGTGAATTGAGGCAGCGCGCGAGCACGAGGGTGAAAGGAATACCTTATCTTCACACAGGCTCAAAGGGGATGCGGGGGTTGACATTGCTGTTGCTTCCCATCCTTTCCGGAATCCTGGCCTGGGCATCCTTCCCGAAAGTCAGTCAGAGCTATCTCGCCTGGATTGCCCTTGTTCCGTTGCTTGCCTATCTTCTTCAAGTGCGGAAACCAGGCGCGGCATTTTGCGGCGGCATCATCGCCGGAATGGTTCAGTTCGGCCCATTGCTGTATTGGATTCCCCCCGTTTTGAGCCGGTATGGCGGCATTCCTCCCCTGGCTGCTTTCGGGCTTTTTCTTCTGATGGTGGCAGTCCTGGGAAGTTTTCCGGGCTTGGCCTGCATGCTGACGCGCCATTGCATGAACCGCCGGGGCCCGGGATTTTTGCTGGTGTTTCCTCCAGCATGGGTCACCTTTGAGTACGCGCGCAGTTTTTTTCCCTTCGGCGGCTTCCCCTGGCTGCTGACCGGCTATTCGCAGAGCGAGCATCTGCAACTGATACAGGCCGCCGACCTGGCTGGCGTTTACGGTATCTCCTTCCTTGTTGTTCTGGTTAACGTGGCGCTGGTTTGGATTGTGCTCTATCGGGAGCGACGAGTACGTGCAGGTGCTCCCATAGGTGCGGCGGCGGCAATGATAGTGTTTTGTCTGGCTTACGGTTCTGCTGCTCTGCGGAAATGGGAGGACCACCAACCCGGCTATCGGGTGGCGATGCTTCAAGGCAACTTGTCAATCGACGAGCCGGCCTCGGAGTTGAAGCGGAAATATGTGCAAGGCTATCTCAGGATGGCCGAACAGGTCGCTTACGCAAATCCGGATCTGTTGATTCTCCCGGAAGCTCCTTCGCCGATCATCTATCAGTTCGACCGTGATTACCGCGAAACCCTGAGCTCTCTGGCACAAAGCTATCGGCTGGGATTGATTTTCAGCAATATCAGCTATCGCGAAGTGGCCGGCACGCAAAGGTATTTTAACAGCGCGTTCTTTCTGGACGGTCGCGGGGCGGAGGCAGGGAGATATGACAAGATTCATCTCGTACCCTTTGGAGAGTATGTCCCTCTGCAGAAACTCTTCTTTTTCAGCGAGACGATTTCAAAGGATGTCGGGAATTTCCACCCCGGAAGCCAATATCTGACGGTGCCCCTTCAAGGGCATGTCCTTAACGCGCTTATCTGTTTTGAGGCTGTCTTTCCGGAGCTCTCAAGCGAATTCGTACGCCGGGGCAGCCAGCTCATCGTGAATCTGACCAACGACGCCTGGTACGGCAACACTTCGGCGCCATATCAGCACCTGACCATGGCATGCTGGCGGGCAATCGAAAGCCGGAGGTACCTGCTGCGGGCCGCCAATT
>CAYGWQ010000014.1:9336-38036 GCA_964353465.1 uncultured Acidobacteriota bacterium
TCCAGGTGCAAACCTCGCTTTTGAGCCAGGATATTGCAGTCGGCCGCTTCGCCTTTCTTTCCGGAGAAACGTTCTATGTCCGGCACTCCGGGTATTTGCCTATCCTGTGTGTTATCATTATTGTCCTGGCTTTATTCGGAAGTCTCGGCAGAGGAGATAGGAAGCAGGATCCCCCGGCTTCATAAATTGTGGAGGCAGGCATGCTCGAGGAATTGCGTGAGAAGGTGAGTGCCATCGTACAGAAGGTTGAGCAAGTTCGAGGGTATCTTTGATATAGAACACAAGCGCGCGGAAATCCAGGAGATCGAGAAAAAGGCGGCGCAACCGGACTTTTGGAATAGGCCGGATGAAGTCCAGACGATTCTGCAGACCCGGAGAAGGCTGGAGCGTGATGTAGAGCTTGACACCAAGCTGGCGCGAGACATGTCAGACCTGGGCGCTCTCTTGGATTTGGCTGCCGAGGGAGAAGACGTGCTGCCGGAGCTGAATGCAGAGGTTGCGCGGCTCGAGCAGGAGATTCATCAGACTGAAAGCCGCACGCTCCTTTCGGGAGAACACGATGATGCCAATGCCATCGTGACCATACATCCGGGCGCTGGCGGCACCGAATCCCAGGATTGGGCCGAAATGCTGCTGCGCATGTATCTTCGCTGGGCAGAGCGCTCGGGGTATTCTTCGGAGATCCTGGATTATCAGCAGGGCGAGGAGGCCGGCATCAGGTCGGTAACCTTCCTTACAAAGGGGGACTGCGCTTACGGCAACCTGTGTGCCGAGATTGGCGTGCACCGGTTGGTCCGGATCTCTCCTTTCGACGCCGCGGCAAGGCGGCATACGAGCTTCGCTTCCGTTTTTGTCTATCCGGAAATCGATGACCGGATCGACATTCAGATTGAAGAGAAGGACCTCCGTATTGATACCTACAGATCTTCCGGCGCGGGCGGGCAGCATGTCAACGTAACGGACTCCGCCGTACGCATCACGCACATTCCTACCGGCATTGTAGTGTCATGCCAGAACGAAAGGTCCCAAATCCGCAATCGCGATATGGCCCGCAAGGTGCTCCGCGCCCGCCTCTATGATCTGGAATTGGAAAAAAAACGAAAAGAGCTTCAGGCCGTGGAGGATGCCAAAATGGACAATGCCTGGGGCAGCCAGATCCGGTCCTATGTGCTTCACCCGTATCGCATGGTAAAGGACCACCGCACCAAATATGAGACCTCAAATACTGATCGCGTTCTGGACGGTGAACTGGATGAATTCATCTATCAGTTTCTGATCTTTCGAGAGATGGCCAAGAAGCGCGAAGGCAAGGCCAAGGTTGCCAGATAGGGGCAGGAAAACGCGTGGACACTCGCAGCGATATGAATCTGAAAAGCGGCAATGCCGAAGGCAGCCATAGCGACCGCCAAGAGACCGGATGGTCGCGATACAACCGAAGACGGCACCGGATCTATATGGGCATACTTGTTTTTGTGGTGGTTGCCGGGATGCCGATCATCGGCATCCCGTCTTTGCGATACCGATTGAGAACAAGAGTTCAGGGACTGCGTGCCGCCTATGTGGGCGAGCCTGCGATCCAGGCGCCGGCATTCGCCAGAGTCGGCGAAAATCGCGAGCCGTTTCCGCGTGCGTATGAGCACCGGCAGGCGCTACCGGATTATCTTCCCAAGTTCGAATCCCCTGCCCCGCGCTCGCCCCTCAGAATCACATTGGGAGGGGAAGATATCCCGCCTGCCATTGCCGCCACCGAACCGCCGTCCGCATCACGCCGCCCCGTACGGGCAAGCGGCGTCGGCGGCTCTACGGCTTCACCCGCGGGCAAATCGGAGCCTAAACTGATTCTCCCACCCTCCGCTACCGCGACCTCCGAGCCGACTGCAGCTGATGCCGGATCTGAGCCTCAGTTTCGCAAGGGGAAGAGCGAACAGGAAGCCTATGACCTGCTGATCAATATGAACCAAACGCTCGCCGGAATGGTAAAAGGCAGCGATCCAACATTAAAATTTCAGGATTGGTCAGCAGCCAACATGGGGGAAAACTCCTTTTATGTAATGGTAGCTTTCATGCAAGCAGCCGACAATGTTGTCCGCAAATACATCTGGAATGTAAAGGTTGCGACCAAGGAAGCCATTCCGATCAGTTTCTACGCGATGTCCATTTCCAAGTAATCAGGAGCTCCATTGCTGATAACCCGGATCAGACTTTTTCGCAGGCTCCTGATCGGTCTGATCGCGCTGGTATCGCTTGCCGTCCTTATCAACTACAGCCAATCCCGGCGCCGCCGAAACGCCGACGCCAGGCCGGAAGCCCAGATCCTCAGTCCACAATGGCTGCGTTCGGCCGATTCGCCTGAGTACACCTATTACAAAGACGGTGTCAAAACCTTTATGCTCCGGGCGCAGAAACTCCTGGAAACCCGGGAGGGGAAGAGTCATCTCCAGGGAATTGAAGCGCATGATTTCAATCCTGACGGCAGCATTCGCAATCAGGTTCACAGCCAGACCGCCATTTATGAACCCGCGCGCAAGCAGATTATGTTCTCCGGGAACGTCCGTCTCATGCTGGGCAATGATGTCACATTGAGCATGGAATCGCTGCGCTACGACAACGTAAGTCAAACCGGTTATTCTGATGATCGCTTGCAGCTTGCTTCCCCCAAGGTTAGAGGGACTGCGAAGGGAGTCATCTACGATACCGCCCGCAAAAACCTGGAACTGAAACAGGAGCTTGATTTTATCTTGCAGCGACCTGTTGCCGGAGCGGATGGATCTGTTCAATTGGAAGAGTGGCGGCTGACGGCTCACCACGGATATTATCTTGAGGCTGAGCTAACGATCCGCCTGGAAGGCGCGGCGCGCCTCGCATCCGCTAATGGCACCCTCGCAGGCGAACGCATCGAAGCAATCCTCACCGAGGACAGGCGGCATCTTAGGCAGCTGATATGTCAGGGCAATGCCCTGTACCAGTCTGTGGACCGGGAGGAATCACGCACGATTCAGGGCGAGAGAATCGAGTTCCTCATCGGACAGCAGCCCAAAGCGCTGGAGCAGATTCGCGTTCTGGAGCGGGCAAGCTTTTCAGTGGCATCTCCATCCGGAGAACAGAGACTCTCGGCTGCAGAGATCGCGCTTGTCATGGACCCTGCAGTGAGCGCACCTCGCAGCGTGTGGAGCCGGTCGGGCGTCCGGTTCGAGATGAAACGTGAAGGGCAGACGACAATCATCGCCGGTGAAACGCTGCAGGCCAACTTTGCGGCAGCGGAAAAAACTCTTGAGAACATGAGGGTTCAGGGGCACGCAAGCATGACAATGGCTGCAGGGGGCAGCGGATCGGATGAGCTGCTGGCCGAGGATATCCGGATCTCATTTCGCAGTGTGAATGGTCGCAACACTCCTCTGGAATTGCAGGCCGAAAATGCGGTCCAATGGCGGTCCCCTGGCCGCGCGAGCACGCCTGAAGACAAGGGAAAGGCAGGGAGAACTCTGACCGCCTCCTCATTGCGCATGCAATACGCGCAGACGGGTGAATGGCTCCAATCGGGAATTGCGATGGGCGGGGTAACGATCTCCACGGTGCCGCCGCTCGGAGAGCAGGACTCTCAAATACAACGCCTGCAAAGCGATCGCGTCGAGTTTGGTTTTCATCCGGGAACCAATCAACTTCAAGACCTCACCGGAGAGGGGCATGTGCATGTCTTGTACCAAAAAGAAAGGCCGTCAGGAACCGGCGGGCCGGGAGAGGAATTTCGCACCTCGAGTTCGCGCTTCCAGGCCCGCTTTCGAAAAGAGGATGGTGCCGCGGAATCGGTAAGGCAATCCGGTGATTTTGTTTATCAGGACGGCACGAGAACCGCCAGGTCCGGGAATTGCGAATTTAATGCCGCAACCGAAATGCTGGTACTGCGCGACAAGCCCAGCATCAGCGACGCCGATTTGTCCACAACCGGAGAAGTTATCGAATACGATCTCAAGAACAAGTTGCTTGCCGTCCGTGGCGGTGTCCGCTCGATCCTCAGGTCCTCCGGGGCAAAATCACAGGGCCTTCTTACCGCGTCACCGAATGCCGCCTCTCCCAGCATGATCACTGCCCAGGAAATGCAATACTGGACCGAGATCGATAAGATCCGTTACAGCGGCAGCCTGAATTTGCTATCGGCGAACAGCCAGCTGCAGGCGGATGCACTGGAGATCTATAATCGCGGTGAACGAGTTGAAGGCAAAGGAAATATCAGGCACCTCATCGTCGGGTTTGGGGGTCTGAACCGGGAAAAATCCGCGACGACAGCGCCAGCCAATGCTGCCGGCGCTGATCCAAAAACCAAACATTCCGATCAGGCCCTGATCCGAAGTGCCCAGCTTCAATATTCGCGCGATGCGAATCGCATCCATTATGAGGGGAGCGTTTTGCTTGAATCGGCCAAAGTGAGAATGCGGGCGGACGCCATGGACGCATTCCTGGATTCGGCAGGACGGAAGATTGAGCGCGGCCATGCTCAGGGAAACCTGGTTATCATCCAACCGGGAAGGGAGGTTAGGGGGGTGGAAGCGGAATATTTCCTTGCTGAAGGCAGGTTCGTTGTCACTGGAAGCCCTGCAGAATTAAGAGATAGCGGTAAGGGCACCACGCATGCACCTCAATTGACATTTTTTACCGCCGATGATAGGATCTCAGTCGGAATTCGCTGATATTGCTATAATTCATAGTTAAATAAAGAATTATAATGACAAGATTCAAGTTGCAGGCGTTGGGCCTAGAGAAGTCCTATCGAGGACGAAGCGTTGTCAGCGAAGTCAGCCTGGAGCTCGGGCAGGGGGAGGTGGTCGGGCTTCTTGGTCCGAATGGCGCAGGGAAAACCACGACTTTTTACATGGTGGTTGGCCTGATCTCTCCGGATGGCGGAAAGGTGCTCCTAAACGGGTCGGATGTGACGAGCCTGCCAATGTATCAAAGAGCCCGCTCCGGAATCAGCTATCTGCCGCAGGAGCCGTCCGTATTCAGAAAACTGACCGTTGAAGAGAATTTGCGAAGCATTGCCGAAACCCTGCCGATCTCTGTAGAAGAGCAGGAAGAGCGGGTGACGTTCCTGCTCGAGGAATTCGGCATCGCACCGTTGCGGAGGCAGGGGGCGTATACACTCTCCGGAGGTGAACGGCGCCGATTGGAAATTGCGCGGGCATTGGTGTTAACACCCAAGTTTGTTCTTCTGGACGAACCATTTGCCGGCATTGACCCGCTTGCCGTATTGGACATTCAGAGAATTATCGGCCAGTTGAAGGAGCGCCGGATTGGCATTTTAGTGACCGATCACAATGTCAGGGAAACTTTGAATATCACGGATCGCGCCTATATAATAAACGAGGGCAAGATCTTACGTGAAGGAACACCCGAGGAATTGACGAACGACGTGGAAGTCCGAAAGGTCTATCTAGGTGAGAACTTCAGGCTTAACTGAACGATGAATAACCGGCGACCTCAATTGCGGCAATCCCTCGATTTGCGTCTGACGCAAAGGCTTGCCCTTACTCCGTCCTTGCTGCAGAAAATCGAGCTGCTGCAGTTGAACAAGCTCGAGCTTCAGGACATGCTCACGCAGGCGCTGGTCGAGAATCCGATTCTGGAGGAAGTCACCGAGCCGGAACCGCCCAAGGATCTGGGTCTCGAGGATAAGGCACCGGAACCGGTGCCGGAGACGCGGGATCGGGACTCGTTCCAGGAGATCGATTTTCAGTATTTCTTCGACGAGTACCTGGACACGGGCTACAAAAATCGCGAAGTTGAGGACCCCGAAAAGCCATCTTTCGAAGCTTTCCTGGTTCGGCCGCCTTCGCTCACGGATCACCTTACCTCACAGCTCGGTCTCTCCGAGGCCGATGAGCGTACGGCAGAAATCGCCCGGCAGGTAATCGGCAACCTCGACGAAGCCGGCTATCTTCTTCTGAGCACGGAAGAGTTATGCCACCTCACGGCTGCCACACCGGAGGAGGCAGAGAAAGCCCTTCGGTTGGTCCAAAGTTTTGATCCCATCGGGGTGGCCGCGCGAGACCTTAGGGAATGCCTCCTGCTGCAACTGGAAGCGCGTGGCCTCGGCAACAGCCTGCCCTGGAAGATCGTGGATGAGCATCTGGCGCTGCTCGAAAACCACAAGTTCAAGGAATTGGCTGTGCGCACCGGCTCTTCTTTCGAAGCTGTTCTCCAGGCGGTGGATACCATCAAGCATCTGATCCCTGAGCCTGGCCAGAAGTACAATCCGCAGAAGGTCAATTACGTTCAGCCGGAAGTGACCATCGCAAAAGTCGATGGCGAGTTTGTAATCATCCAGAACGATGAAGGCATGCCTCAACTGCGCCTGAACGCCGGCTACCGCGAGCTTCTGAAGAGTAACGGCGTGAGCAGCGAAACCAAGGCATTCCTGCGCGAAAAGTTCCGTTCTGCCGTGGATCTCCTCAGGAGCGTAAGTCAAAGGAAGCGGACAATCTACAGGGTGTGCGAGTGTATCGTCAACCGGCAGCGAGAATTTCTCGAGCGCGGGCCGTCTGCGCTGCACCCCATGTTGATCAAGGACGTGGCCAACGAGCTCGGGGTGCACAGCTCCACGATCAGCAGGGTTGTCACCAATAAGTATGTAGACACACCGCAAGGGGTAATGGAACTGAGAAAGTTCTTTACCATGGGCGTGGAAAGCCCCGACGGCGAAGAACTCTCTATCGTGCAGGTCAAACTGAAAATAAGGAAATTGATCGACGACGAAAACAGGAGTAAGCCATACTCGGACAATCAGATAGGGCAGTTGTTACGACGAGACAATATCTTTATCACCCGGCGAACGGTGGCGAAGTATCGGGAGCAAATGCAGATTCAAGGCTCTCGCGAGCGGAAGATCGGGTATCTGCTCCGCGGGGATAACTAGGTGAGGCAGAGGGCAATGAGCGGTCGCGAGCGCAGTCCACTGCGTCTTGACTCCCGCCGGCTGCAGATGAACACACGTACTGGAAGGATAGCGCGATGAATGTGGAAATCACTGGAAGGCACGTTGTCATTACTCCGGCTATTCGGTCCTATGTCTTGAAGAGGCTGCGAAAGTTCGACAAGTTTTTCGGCAGCGAGGCCAGCTTTCACGTCATAATCGATGTTGTCAAGGAGCGGCATACGGCGGAGATCCTTCTCAAGTCGAAAATCCTCGACCTTACCGGGAAGGGAGAGACTAACGACATGTACGCATCCATCCTCCTTGCCGTGGAGAAACTGGAGCGCCAGGCCATCAAGAGCAAAACCCGGCGCATTGAAACCAAGCGTCAGAAAGCCAAGGCCAAGTCTGTCGCGGAAAAGTCCGGAATAAGTCTCCCGAGGCCTTCGTCGGCGCCGAAACGGAGCGCCATGGTTTTTGAGGAAGAGGTTTCCAGAAAGCCAATGGCCGTGGAAGAGGCTGTCGTCGAATTGGGGCAGTCTGATTATCCTTTTGTAGTGTTCCGGAATGTGGAATCGGGAACCACGAACATTCTCTATCGGCGCAAGGACGGCGCGCTCGGATTGATACAGGAGTAGCGTGGGCCGGAGGCCGATTTTTCACGCCTGACCAGGAGTGAAAAAACCGGGGAGTGTTAGCGCAGCGGAAAAGAAAAAGATATGAGTCTTCAGCAATTGGTTGTCGTCACCGGAATGAGCGGTTCCGGTAAGGGAACCGTGCTCAAGACATTTGAGGATTTGGGGTTCTTTTGCATCGATAACCTCCCGGTTCCGCTGATCCCAAAGTTTGTCGAAAGTATCCATGTGAGCGGCGGCGTCGTTGAACGGGCTGCACTGGTGATCGATATCCGCGCCGGCGAAAGGCTGCACGACCTTGAAACAATGCTCTCGAGCTTGCGCGGATTTGAGTTTCGTCTCTTCGTCCTATATCTTGAGGCTCGCGACGAGGTTTTGATGCGGCGCTTCAGCGAAACGCGCCGGCCGCATCCACTCGCCACAGAGAAGCCGATCCGCGAAGCCATCCGGCTCGAGCGCAAACGCTTGCGGACCATCCGCGAATACGCCGATGTCGTCATTGATACTTCCGAGTACTCGATCCACGAAGTCAAGGCTCTGGTCATGGATCGCTTCAGGGAACATCCGCGGGCGGAAAGGCTCATGATCTACCTCGTGAGCTTTGGCTATAAAAACGGAGTTCCGTTGGAATCGGACCTTTTGTTTGATGTGCGCTTCCTGCCGAATCCCTTCTTTGTGGCCGGTCTGCGTATGCTGAGCGGCCGGCATCGGGACGTCACCAAGTACCTGCGTTCCTTTCCGGAGACGAGGGAATTTATAGCTAAGGTGCGTGACTTCCTGGATTTTCTGATTCCTCTCTATGTGAGGGAGGGGAAAGCCTACCTCACAATAGGGATCGGCTGTACGGGAGGCCGTCACCGGTCGGTCTTCGTGGTGGAGGAGATTGCGCGGCGTATGAAGATCCGCGGCGTAACCATAAAGGTCCGGCATAGGGATGAAGCCCAGAGCAAACCTCCCAAAACCAATTCCTGAATCCCGGGGAGTTTTATGATCGGTGCATTGGTCGTGAGCCATGGGCAGCTTGCGCAGGAACTTCTGGCTGCTGCGGAGATGATCGTGGGTGAGATCTCCCACATCCAGGCTGTATCCATCGGCTGGCACGATGATGTCAATGACGCGCGCAGTGATATCGAGAGGCACATCGCGGACGTCGAAGGCGGCTCCGGAGTTCTCATCTTGACGGACATGTTCGGCGGCACCCCTTCGAACATCGCGTTTTCCTTTCACGAGCCCGGCAAAGTGGATATTGTGACCGGAGCCAACCTGCCGATGATCATCAAGATTGTGAGCCAGAAGGAAGGGGAGACGCTGGAATCATTGGCCCGGTCCGTTTGCGAACAGGGACGATCGAGCATCTCGATGGCAAGCGACTTTTTGAAAACATGATCCGACAGACCATTGTTGTGGAGAACAGGCTGGGCCTGCACGCTCGTGCGGCAGCCAAGCTTGTTCACCTGGTATCCCGCTTCCGCAGTGATGTGCACCTTGCACGGGAGGGGTACGAGGAAGCCGTCGATTCCAAGAGCATCCTGGGGATCCTCATGCTCGCCGCGGGTAGTGGATCACGGCTGGTCGTCTCGATCAGCGGGCCTGACGAAGTCGAGGCCGGCGATGCCATCCGGCAGCTATTTGCCGGCAAGTTCGGAGAAGCGATTTGAGCCGCACAAAGGCTGAGTTGGTATTTCAGGGCAACGGTGTTTCTCAGGGAATCGCTCTGGGGAGCACGCTGAAACTGGACAGCTACCACAGAGTCATCCTGAAGATGCTCATCGATGACGCGTCCGTCCAGGCGGAAATTCAGCGAGTTCGGCAGGCGATCCAGACGTCCAGGGAACAGCTGGAAGGTCTTAAGCTCCGCTTGGAAGAAAAACTCGGCTCCGAGCACAGTTACATCCTGGACGTTCATATCCTCATGCTCGAAGACAGGAGCCTGATTGCCCATATTGAATCCATCATCCGTGATCACCATGCCAATGCGGAATGGGCGGTTCGTCTGGCGACAGACCGGATCCGAAATGCCTATCAGACCCTGGACGACGAATACTTCCGGGAGCGCGTAAGCGACATTGAGAATGTCGTTGAACGCATTCTGCTGAATCTCACCGGCGACAAGGCGGTCAGCTGGAGCTCCTTGCCGCAGGACCTGATCATCATCGCTCACGATTTCAATCCGTCTACCTTTGCCACCATGGATCTGCAGAAGGTGCGGGCCCTGGCGCTCGAATCCGGAGGCCGCACCTCTCACACCGCCATCATTGCCCGCAGCCTGGGGTTACCGGCCGTAATGGAGATCAAGGGCTTCCTCTCCACGGTTACCACCGGCGATTTTGTGCTGGTCAATGCGGATGAGGGCCAATTGATATTGAATCCCTCGGAAGAGCGTCTCAAGAGATTGCACCCGCGCTTCGAGGAATCACGCCAGCAAGCCCCTGTCGAGGCCACGCCACCGCCCGTGGATTCCGTGGTGACCAGGGACGGATGCCGGATATCCCTGCAGGCAAACACGGAACTGCCTCATGAAGTGCGGGCCGCCAGAAAGTACGGCGCGGAAGGGATCGGCCTTTTCCGGTCCGAGTTTCTATTTTTCGCTCACCCCAAGGGTTTTCCAAGCATGAACGAGCAGCTGGAAACGTATCGAATGCTGGCTCAGGAAATGGCCCCGTACCCCGTCGCCGTGCGCACCCTGGATGCCGGCGGCGATAAAAACTGGGCGCGCACCAGACCCGAAACCGAACCTAATCCGAGCATGGGCCTGCGCGGCATCCGTCTCAGTCTTCGCGCGCAGGACCAGTTCGCCGCCCAGGTGGAGGCAATCTTTCGGGCCAGCGCCTACGGCAAGCTCGAAATCGTCCTGCCCATGATTTCGACCGTAGAGGAGCTCTGGGAGGCTAAAAAAATAATCGAAAAGGTCCGCTCCGGCATTCGGATGGAGGGGAAGGGCACACCGGATCCGATCCCGATCGGCGCTATGATCGAAGTGCCGGCGGCTGTCCTCACTCTGGATCGGCTTGCTCGCGAGGTGGATTTTTTGTGTGTGGGCACCAATGACCTGATCCAGTATCTCTTGGCCGTCGACCGGGACAATCCCCAGGTATCGCACCTATTTCAGCCGCTTCATCCCTCGGTTTTGCAATGCCTTGGACGTATCGCGGCAACGGCAGCAAGCCTGAAAAAGCCGGCCCGCATGTGCGGCGAAATGTCATCCAATCCTTTCTTTGCGGTACTGTTCCTGGGAATGGGGTACAGCCAGTTCAGCATGAACCCGAGCTTCATTCCGGCGATTCGCCCCGTTGCCCGGGGCGTGACCGTTCGCGCCGCACGCAAGCTGCTCGACAAGGCGATGACTTTCGCTACCTCCCAGGAAATCGCGGAATATCTGATAGCGGAGGTCTCCCATATGGTAAAGGTTGAACTGACGCCGTTTATAAGGGAGATCAGGGGAAGCAAAGGCTACGCCAGCGCGGGTTTAGGCGCGCCGTAAGTGATCTGCCATGGACCGGAACCCCCGTTACCGAATTGAGTGATACTTTGCCTCGCAGCTTGCATCTATATGGGTGTAGGTTAGATCTAAGAATCAGGAGAAGCGCGGAGGGGCCTATGTCACGCAAATTCCTCTTTCTCATCCTTTCAATCTTTTTATTCAGTCTCTACGGGACGGCGAGTTCGAGCGATTATTTCCGAATCGCACGGTTGTCGTATGTGGAAGGGAAGGTCAGCTTCCAGCACTCGGGTGATTTGGACTGGAGTGCGGCAACCATCAACATGCCTCTGGAGCCTGGGGATCGGCTTTACACCGGCGATGGCGGCAGGGCGGAAATCGAGATCGACGACGGTTCGGTAATCCGGCTGGCGTCCCGGACGGATGTAGAGATGCTCGCCATGAGGGAGCAGCACGTTCAAATGCGGCTGTTGCTTGGCTTGTGTTTTCTCACCGGTCGGAGCAGCGTCAGGTTTGAGGTCAACACGCCTGCGGCCGCTTTCACTACGGAGGATAAGGGCAGCTATCGATTTGAGGTCGCCGAAAACGGCGATACTTACGGGATTGTCAGAAAAGGGGAGATGGAAGCCGCAAACAACCGCTTCTCGCGCCGCGTAGAATCGGGACAAATGCTGCATGTTCCCGCGGCGGAGAACTCAACCGAGGTTTTGAGCCGGTATGGTGAGCGAGACGCATGGGATGAGTGGAATGACCGCCGCAATGCCGACCTTGTTTCCTACCAAAGCCGCAGGTACCTGCCCGACGGGGTCTATTATGGAGTCGGGGATCTTGATCGATATGGCCGATGGGTCTCGGTGGACAGCTACGGTTACGGCTGGGTGCCTTATGCGAGCGTGGGATGGAGCCCCTATTGGGATGGCAGGTGGTGCTACCGGCCTTATTTCGGCTGGACATGGGTGTCCTATGAGCCCTGGGGCTGGTTGCCCTATCACTACGGGCGCTGGCATCACCACGCATCTTTCGGATGGTGCTGGCTGCCGGGCCCGTCCTTCGGTTTCCATTTCTGGTCACCCGGCCTGGTGCGATTCTTTCACGGGCGCGACCGGATCTCCTGGTGCGCATTGGGTCCCGGAGACTACTACAACGTTAACAACTACTTTTACAACCCCACCTACAATTACTACATAAACAACCTGCGCCTCACGCAGCGACGCGGTCCCGAGGATCTCGTGAATAGAAACAGTCCGGGCGGAATGCGCAGCGTGCGCGCGGAGCAATTCGTCGACGGCGGTTTTGCGAGAGACCTCGCTCAATCGAGAAATAACACGGCTATCGGCAGCGGTGATCCAATCGTCACGGGCCGTCTTGATATTCAGCCTACAGCACGCAGCTATGCTCCGGCACCGGAGCGCCCAGCGGTACGGCCGACGGCGGCCGGCTCCCGCGCAGTCGTGGTGCGCACGGAACCTGAGGTGAGATCTCCGGACAGCAGGTATCAACGCATCACCAATCCGGAGGTTGCGGTGCCGCGTGCGCGGGCCGATGCCGCCGGCAGGGATACTGCCAGAGACGCCAGGCCGGCGACCGGCAGCGCCTACAGTGGCAGTGAGAATGTGCCTGGCCGCGGCGCGGTCCCGGGCAGATCCTACCAGGTGCCGTCGGGTCCCGGCAATGCGCGCAACCCCGCAACCATCAACCGGGATGTGCAGAGAGTTCCCGATCGGCAGGAGGCGGTGCCTCGTACTCAGCAGCCGCCGGCCACCAGCCGGACAGTCCCGGATATGCCGGCGCGTCGGATGGAATCTCAGCCGCAACGCTCCGTGAATCCGGACCCGCCACGGATTCAGCGCAGTGAACCGACCACGCCGGTGTCAAGACCTCCGGCGGAGCGCTCCGTGGCGCCGTCGCGGCAGGAATCCGCCAGGCCTCAAACGCCGCCCGCCGGCAACAAGCCGCCTGATCCGCCGGTGATCAAGAAGAGCGATCAGGAGACGGTGCGGTCAAGCTATTCCGCTGCGCAGCCGCAACGCTGGCAGCAGCCTTCAGCCGGCGTTCGGCCCGCGCCCGCGTCCAGCATGGGCAGCAGCGGAAGTTATGCCGGAGCCCGCTCTGCGGCATCGTACGCGCCCAGGAGCATGGGCAGTTCCGCGGCGCGTCCGTCCGCAAGCTGGTCCGGCGCCTCCAGCGTCCGCTCTGCACCCTCTACAAGCATGGGCCGCAGTCCAAGCTACGCGGGATCACGTTCTGTGGGTTCCTCCGCTCCCAGGAGCATGGGCAGCTCGGCGGCGCGTCCCTCCGTGAGCCGGACGGCCCCCCCCAGCGGCGGCGCCAGCCGTTCGTCGGCTGCATCCACGCGTCGCCGCTAGGCTGTGTGGTACGAACCGGTAACAGCCGGGACCTCAAGGACCTCGTAGCAAAGTCCGAAAGCTCCTTGAGATCCCGGCACATGCAGCTGTAATCCCCCGATCGGAATCCGAATGCGTTGACTATGCGGTCCTCAAGAGCCTAGAATGCGCAATTCAGGCAGGACGCATGGAAGATCTCCGCAGGCTCTTATCCTTTGCCAAACCTTACCGTGGCTATCTGGCGGTTTCCTTTGTGCTGCTCGTGGTTGCAGGCCTTGCGGAAGTGCTGACTACGGGCCTGCCCAGCATTCTATTCGACGAAGTTCTCATCCGGGACCCCGTCAAGCTGGAGAGCACCACGGATCCGCTCAAGTTTATCAGAGAAGGTATTCTGCCGCTGTTTCCCGGCAACACGCTGACGCGGCTGTCAATAGCTCTGCTGTTGTTCACTTTGGTGAAGGGGCTGTGCCTCTATTACTCGAACTACGGCATGAGCTATGTCGGCCAGAGCGTCGTGATGGATCTCAGGAAAAAGCTCTATCGGCACGTGCTGAATCAGTCGATGGGGTTTTTCTCCATCAACTCGACAGGACGTCTGATGTCGCGCATGAATAGCGACGTGGAACAGGTTCAGGAGGCGGTATCAACGGCAGTGGCCGACCTGTTTCGGGAGGTGGTTCTGCTGCTTGCGCTGATCGGGTGGGTCCTCTTCATGGATTGGCGACTCGCCATGCTGGCGCTGACCATCGCCCCCGCCGCCATGATTCTGACTTTGACCATGGGTCGGAGAATACGCCAGGCAAGCCTCAGGAGCCGCGAGAACATCGCATCGCTGAGCGACCTGCTGCAGCAGTCGATCACGGGAATGCGCATTGTGAAGGCGTTCGGGATGGAAAGCCACGAGGAAAACCGATTTCAGTCCTCGGCGGACAGCCTTTTCTCGGCCAACATGAGGGCCGCGCGCATCCTGTTCCTCAACTCGCCGGTTATGGAATTCCTCGGCGTGGCGTGTTTTGTTCCTCTACTCTATTATGCCAACAGCCGCATCAGCGAGAAGACTCTGACCCTGGGGATGCTGAGCACCATGCTGTTCGCGCTCTTTCGTATGTACGATCCGATCCGCAAGTTGAGCCGGCTGCAACTGCAGTTCCAGCGCGCCTTCGCTTCGGCATCGCGTATCTCCGAACTGCTCGACACCCACGTGGAAATCCATGACCGCCCCGGCGCCCGTGAGCTTCAGGGAGTGAAGGACTCGGTGGAATTCCGGGACGTGAGCTTCGAGTACCATCGCTCCACCAGCCAGAAATCCGTTCTGAAGAACATCCATCTCAAGGCGCAACGGAATCAGGTGGTCGCGCTGGTAGGCAGCAGCGGATCGGGAAAGACCACTCTGGTAGGACTGATCCCGCGCTTTTATGACGTGACCTCCGGCGCCGTGCTGATCGACGGTATCGATGTGCGCAACTATAGCCAGAGCTCTTTGCGCAAGAATATCGCCATCGTCACGCAGGACACTTTTTTGTTCAATGATACGGTCCGCGCGAACATCGCGTACGGCGATATTCACGCATCCGCGGCGAGGATTGAGGCAGCTGCGCGCGCAGCGCTGGCGCACGATTTCATTATGCACATGCCGCAGCAATACGAAACCCGGATCGGCGAGCGCGGGCAACGGCTGTCGGGCGGCGAACGCCAGCGTATCTCGATCGCACGCGCTATTCTGCGCAACGCGCCAATCCTCATCCTGGACGAGGCCACATCGGCGCTCGATTCGGAATCGGAACAGCTGGTGCAGCAAGCCTTGGCCAACCTGATGCGGGATCGAACCACATTCGTCATCGCCCATCGCCTGTCCACCATCCGCAGCGCAGACCTCATCGTCGTCATCGACAGAGGCAGGATACTGGAAAGCGGAACGCACGATGGGCTTCTCGAGGCGAATGGTCTTTACTCGAGGTTCTTCCGTCTGCAAACCGAGGATGTTTTCCTGCAGGCACGCCGGCCGGAACCTGGTTCCTGAGAGCCTTGCGGCCTAATTTCCAAATTGATGGCGGTTTCCCCTATATCGGGGCAGGGCGGCGGTCCTTCCTTGCACCGGGCCTTGCACACTGCCGCGCACGGACATATGAGCTCCAGAATCGCAGTAACTATCTGATATAGCTTGACGTACGGTTCTGTTTCAAGCTAATATAATTGGATTTTATCGAAGAAGGGCTCCGAGAGATGATTCACAGCATGACCGGCTACGGTACCGTGTCGCTCCAGAAGGGTGAGGCGGCGGTGCACATCGAGGTCAGAACCGGGAACCATCGATTTCTGGATCCACACATCCGCCTGGCCCGTGAGTACGGATTCCTCGAGCCCGGCATTTCCCAACTGGTGCGCGATGCCATACGACGTGGCCGAGTGGACCTGTGTGTGACGATTCAGGCAACCATTCCGGCAGAATGCCTGATCAACCTGAGTACGGCGCGGAGCTATGTGGAGGCTGCCGCCAGGCTTCAGGACGAGTTTCACCTGGCAGATTCCATGAGCTTGAACACCCTGCTCGGATTGCCGGGTGTGCTTCAGAGCCAGAATCTGATCCCCTCGGAACAGGTGGCCGCCGGAGTGGAACTGCGCGAAGTTGTCCTGGACGGAGTCCGGCAGGCGCTGGAAACGGTGCGGCAGATGCGCCGTACCGAAGGGCAGGCTCTCGAAGCGGAGATGCGAGGGTATTTGCAGGGCATCCATGACAAGGTGGCTGCGATCCGCGTGCGGCTACCGGCCGTTCTGGTGGAATATCGGCAGAGGCTGGAGGAACGGCTGAAGTATCTCCTGCCTCAGGTGGCACCCGACCCGCAGCGCCTGGCTCAGGAGGTCGCGCTGCTGGCGGAGAAAACCGACATTTCCGAGGAGATTACCAGGCTGGATAGCCATCTGGACCAATACGCCGCTGTGCTGGACGATGGCACCGAGGTGGGCAAAAAACTGGACTTTCTGTTGCAGGAAATGCACCGGGAAGTCAACACCGTCCTGTCGAAAACGGGACACCTGGAAGTAACGCGCCTCGGGATTGCGGTCAAAGCTGATATTGAGAAGTTGCGCGAGCAGGTTCAGAACGTGGAATAGTATGCCGCAAAAAGGCAGCTTGATCATTGTCTCGGGCCCATCCGGAGCGGGAAAGTCAGCACTCGCCTCTTCCGTTTTGGGCGTTTTGCCGGGTTTGCGATTCTCGATCTCCTATACCACTCGGCCGCCGCGTGAGAGTGAGCGCGATGGTGCGGATTACCATTTTGTCACCAGGACGCAATTCGAGACTCTGGCCCGGTGCGGCGAATTGCTCGAATGGGCGGAGGTATACGGCAACTTTTACGGTACCTCGCGGAAGTTTGTCGATGAGACGCTGGAGCAGGGCGACGATGTCTTGCTGGATGTCGATGTGCAGGGAGCCCGTTCCATTCGCGAAATGCGGCCGGGTGCCATCAGTATTTTTATCCTGCCGCCTTCGTATCGAATTTTGCGCAGCCGTCTGGAAAACCGGAGGCTTGACAAGGACTATGTCATCGAAAACCGGCTCAGGATCGCGCGCCGGGAGATTATCCAATACCGGGATTACGATTATTTGATCATCAACGACGAATTCGAAAGATCTTTTGAAGAGTTAAAGGCAATCATACTGGGATCCCGATGTCGCATGACCACACGGGCCGAGTCTGCTGAGTCGATTATCGCCACATTTGGAGGATTGGATGCCGAAGATCCCTGAAAATATCGGGTCGAAATATCGATTTATCATCATTGCCGCTGAAAGAGCCAAGCAGCTGCAGAACAAGGCAAAGCCGAAGATTAAGGTCCATTCCTCCAAGCCTGCCTATATCGCGATCCGCGAGGTGGAAGCCGGATTGATCAGTTTTGAAATCCCGCAGGCGGGGCCGGTTCCGGAGAGCTAGGAGGTGGCAGTGAAGGTCGCGCTGGGAGTGACAGGCGGCATCGCGGCGTACAAAGCCGTCGAGGTGCTCCGCGGCCTGCAAAAGGCCGGAGTCTCGGCACAGGTGGTTTTAACGCGCTCAGCACGACGTTTCATCGCGCCGCTGACCTTTGAGGCCCTTTCCGGCCAGCCGGTCATCACCGACATGTTTCGCTCGGGCCAGAACTGGTCGATCGAGCACATACATCTCGCTCAAGAGATCGGGCTGCTTGCCGTAGTTCCGGCCACCGCCAACATCCTAGGCAAATTCGCCCACGGCATCGCCGATGATTTTCTCTCAACGCTGTATCTTTCTTGCCCGGCTCCGGTGCTCCTGGCTCCGGCCATGAATGTCGAGATGTGGCATCATCCTGCGGTCCGCGCCAACGTCGACCTGCTGAAAAAGCGCGGGCATATCTTTGTGGCTCCGGAGCCCGGCATGCTGGCCTGCGGCATGGAAGGAGCGGGCAGACTGGCCCCGGCGGACAGGATCGTGGGCGCCGTGCTGGATGTTCTGCGCGGCGGGGAATCTCTCACAGGCCTGAAAATATTGGTGACGGCGGGACCGACCATCGAGGACATCGATCCGGTCCGTTTTCTGTCCAACCGCAGCTCGGGCAAGATGGGATACGCGCTGGCCCAGGCTGCCCGCCGGCGCGGCGCCGAAGTTTCCCTCGTCTCCGGCCCGACGGCGCTCGATTCGCCGGCAGGAGTTACCACCATCCCAGTGCGTTCGGCAGAAGAGATGCACACCGTGGTATGGCAGTTGTTTCCTCAGATGGACATGGTGATCAAAGCAGCGGCGGTCGCCGATTTCCGCCCGGCGGAGCGCGCGTCGGAAAAAATCAAGAAAAGCGGAGAGGCGGCGACGCTGTCGCTGGTGCCGACCGAAGACATTCTGGCCCGACTGGGTGCCGCCAAGAAGCATCAGATCCTGATCGGTTTTTCGGCGGAAACGGCGGATCTTCTGGAACATGCGCGCCGGAAGATGGCTCGCAAGAACCTGGATCTGATGGTTGCCAACGACGTCTCTGCCGGCATCTTTGGAAGTGATACGTCCACGGTTCACATCTTGGGGCCCTCCGGCGACATGGTTACGCTCGAAAATCGCTCCAAGCTGGAGATCGCGCATCGCATTCTCGATCTGGCGATGCGCGTGCGCGCGACGCGCGCGGGATCGGCTTCCCATTGAGCGTCCTTTCCGAATGAAAACCGGTATCGTCACGATTGTCGGGCGGCCGAACTCCGGCAAGTCCACTCTGCTGAACGCCCTCGTGGGGCAGAAGATCTCGATCGTCTCGCGGTGTCCCCAGACCACGCGCCATCGCATCCTTGGCATTTGTACCGAACCGCGGGGCCAGATTGTTTTCGTCGATACGCCGGGAGTTCACCGCCCGGAATACCGCATGAACCGGCGGATGCTGTGCTGCGTCACTGACTCGCTGCACGGAGTGGACCTGCTTCTGCTCATGATCGATGGCTCGGTTTCCTTCGGCGCCGGCGAGAATTATGTCCTGGAAATGCTCAAGCAAGCGGGCATGCCGTCGCTGCTGCTGATCAACAAGATTGACAAAATCGCCAAACCGAAGCTGCTGCCATTGATGGAGCGGTATGCGCATGCGTATCCTTTTCTGGAAATCATTCCCATCTCGGCGCTGACCGGAGATAACCGGGACCTTCTGGTGGACAGAATTTTCGAGCACCTTCCCGAGGGCACACCTACATACGACGCGGATCTGTTGACCAACCGGAGTGAAAGGTTCCTCACGGCCGAGTTCATCCGCGAGCAGATTTTGTCCTTTGCCCGCGAGGAGCTGCCCTACACCACAGCAGTCCTGATCCGCAAGTTTGACGAAAGCCGGCGCGAAACAAAGAACCTGGTCGTGGTGGAAGCGGACATCCTGGTTGAAAAAAAGTCGCAGCAGGGTATCATCATCGGCAGAGATGGGTCACAGCTGCGCGCACTGGGCATCGCTGCACGCCGGGAGCTGGAGCAGCTGTTGGGGTGCAAGATTTTCCTGAGTCTGACTGTGCGCACGGCGCCAAAATGGCGCGACGATGAGGCAGTGCTGGACGATCTCGAAGTGGGATTATGAAGGATACCAAGAATCTGGGCGGCGAGGTGCTGGAACATCTTCGTTATTATCGGGATCTGGGGGTCCGCTTGGCGGCGAAGGTGCCGCGTTCCGTCGGGCGGGAAGTCGCGGCGACCTCAACAGGAAAAAGGGAAGCGACGGCAGGCTCAAGCAAGCCGCGCGCGCCTTTGAGGGTTCCCGCCGGCTCTCTTTTCGATGCGCCTCCTGCGGTCGCCGAAGACCTGGAGACCATCCGTACAGATCTGGGCGAATGTCGACGATGCAAGCTTTGCCGGACGCGAACCAACATCGTTTTCGGAATGGGAAACGCGAACGCGGAGCTGATGTTTGTCGGCGAGGCTCCCGGGGCCGATGAAGATGAGCAAGGACTCCCGTTTGTAGGGCGTGCCGGGCAGCTGCTGACCAAGATCATCCAGGCGATTGATATGCGGCGAGAGGAAGTCTACATCTGCAATATACTGAAATGCCGCCCTCCGCAGAATCGCAACCCGGAAACGGACGAGATCGCAGCCTGCCAGCCATTCCTCTTCCGTCAGATTGCCGCGATTCGGCCCAAGGTGATCTGTGCGCTCGGCACCTTCGGGGCCCAGACGCTGTTGCGTACCAAAGAGCCGATTTCCAGGTTGCGCGGACAATTCATCGATTTTCACGGCACGAAGCTCATGGCTACTTTCCACCCGGCCTATCTGTTGCGAAATCCGAACGAAAAGCGGAGGGTCTGGGAAGATGTCCAGAAGATCCGGGACTACCTGCGTTCTTTACGCGACTGAACCATGACAACCTTCGTTGATGTCGCCGTTCCCCTCGGAGTGCACAAGACGTTCGCCTACTCGGTGCCGCGAGCCTTAGAGGAAAAGGCGATGGTCGGGGCCCGCGTCCTGGTACCCTTCGGACGCAAGCTGATCTCAGGATTCGTCGTGGGTCGCGCCGACGCGCCGCCGGCCGGCAATTTCCGGATCCGGGAGATCCGGGAGGTGATCGGCAGCGAGCCTGCGATTCCCGTGGTGCTGGTGGATCTTGCTCTCTGGATCGCCGATTACTATTTCACGGCGCCCGGAGAGATTCTGCGCGCGCTGCTGCCCGCGGGAAGTCTGGGTTCCGGTGAACGCAAGGTGCGGTTGACGGCCCGCGCGCGTGACCTGCTGACGGGCGGCCTGCGGCCGCCGGGCCTGAATCCCAAAGAGACGCTCCTGTTGGAGACCCTGGCCCGGGAAGGCGACATGAGCCTGGAGAAACTGGGTGCGCAAACGGGATTGAAAGACGCAGCCCAGTGGATCGAGTCCTGTGTTGAACGCGGGTGGGCTCAGGTAGACGATGCCGTTGTGCGCGGCCGGGTCATGGAGAAAATCCGCTTGGGAATCCGGGCGGTGGCTGGAGACCCGGAAACCATCGCGCAGCTGACCGCGCCGCAGCGGGAGCTGTACCTGCAGCTGCGCTCGGCAGGGAAGATCCTGACTCTGCAAGCAGCTCTGCAGCTGGCAGGCGCCAGCCCGAGCATTGCGCGGACTCTCGAGAAAAAAGATCTCGTGGAGATCGCACCCATGAAAGTGGATCGCGTTCCGCTCGAGCTGTCCGAGATCGCCTCCCGCAAGGTGCTGGTCTTCACCCCTGCGCAGCGTGCGGCCTTCGAGCGGTTGCGCTCGATTGTTCTCGGCCGGGAGAGCGCGCGCTGCCTTCTCCACGGTGTCACGGGAAGCGGAAAGACGGAGATTTACCTGCGGCTCATCGCCGAAGTGCTCGAAGCCGGAGGCAGTGCGATGTTGCTGGTGCCCGAGATCGGCCTCACGCCCATGTTGAGCCGGATTGCAGCCTCGCATTTTCCCGATCAGGTGGCTTTGTTGCACAGCGGCATGTCTCCGGGAGAACGGTTTGACCAGTGGCACCGGATACGTTCCGGCGCGGCTCGTGTGGTGGTCGGCACTCGATCGGCTGTCTTTGCCCCCCTGGAGAGGCTACGCCTCATTGTCATAGATGAGGAACAGGATTCCTCCTACAAGCAGGACGAATCGCCTTGCTATCATGCGCGCGAAGTCGCGTGGCATCGCATGCAGCACGGCGGAGGTGTCCTGCTGATGGGCTCCGCGACTCCCTCCATGGAGACCTTCCACGCAGCGCAAACCGGGTCACAAATCCTGCGTCTTTCTTTGCCGGAACGTATCGAGGCCCGCCCGCTTCCGGAAGTCACCGTGGTGGATATGAGCCTCGAATTCCAGCACCACGGCAGAAAGACGGTGCTTTCCGAGAGGTTGCGGGAAGAGTTGGAGCAAAACCTGCGGCGTGGCGAGCAGTCGATCGTGTTACTCAACCGCCGGGGTTATTCGCGTTCCCTCCTGTGCCGAAGCTGCGGGAATGTCTTCTCCTGCCCCGATTGCAGCATCTCCATGACCTATCACCAGAAAGAGGAGCGTCTGCTCTGCCACTATTGCGCGATGGAAATGGAAATCCCCACGGCCTGCAATAGCTGCGGGGGTGAATATATTTATTTTGTGGGCGTGGGCACCGAGCAACTGGAAGAGCTGCTGCGCGGCATGCTGCCCAAAGCCCGCCTGGCGCGGGTGGATCGCGACACCACCCGGCGGCGCGGCGCATTGAGGAAGATCCTGTTCGATTTTGCAGATCGCAAGCTGGACGTGCTGTTGGGGACGCAGATTCTGGCCAAGGGGCACGACTTTCCCGGCGTTACGCTGGTCGGCGTACTCTCCGCGGACGCAGGACTGTCGTTTCCGGATTTTCGTTCCGCCGAACGGACGTTCCAGTTGCTCACCCAGGTGGCGGGCAGGGCCGGGCGCGGCAGCGTTCCGGGACGCGTCATCATCCAGTCGTTCTATCCTGATCATTACGCGCTTCGATTTGCGCGCGGACAGGACTACTGCGGCTTTTATCATCAGGAAGTTGCATTCCGCGAACTGCTCGGCTATCCGCCGTTCCGAAGCCTGGTGCAGATTCTGATCAGCGCCGGGAACGCGGAAAAGTGCCGGTGCATTGCGGAAAAGGTGGCGGAAGAATTGAAAGCGAGTATCCTCCGGCACGGAGCCAAAACCAGCTTTCAAGTGCTGGGCCCGGCGGCAGCCCCGCTCGAGAAACTGCGCGGCCAATATCGTTTTCAGGTGCTGCTCAAAGCTGTATCAGCGGCCGAAAGGAGCGCGATCCTGCATGAAGCCTTCGCACACCTCGGGCAACGCCGAGTGCCCCTGAAGAGCATTCACGTGGATGTCGACCCGCTCTCCCTGCTTTGAAAGCCACCTATTGACGTTGCCGTGGCTGGGGCCGTATGCTATGTGCACTTTTGCATGGCGCGCCAGTGGTTCGTTGGTCTGGAAACGGAACAAGCGCATTTTCATCGACGACAGGAAGGGGTAAATCTATGGCATTCTGTGGGAAGTGCGGAGCAGCAATCGAGCAAGGAGTGGCATTTTGCGGTATCTGCGGCACACCGGTACAGCCGTCCCCCGGAGGCAGCCCCCCGCCGCCGCCACCGCTGCCGGTCTACTATCCTCCACCCTCAGCTGGCACCGCGGCTGCGCCGGGCCTGGTCACCCGTGTCACGAACATACTCACCAAACCCAAAGAGGAGTGGGGCGTAATCGCCGGCGAAACCACCAGCGTCGCTGCCTTGTATAGCGGCTACATCGTCATCTTGGCCGCGATCCCTGCGGTGGCGAGTTTCGTGCAGCTCGCCTTTATCGGCATCGGCTTCCGGGTCGGCATGGCCTACGCCCTGATCGTGACCATCGTATCCTATGTCTTGGGTCTCGCTGCCGTGTATCTCGCCGCCTTCATCATCGAAAAGCTCGCGCCGAATTTTCAGTCACAGGGAAATACACTGCAGGCGCTCAAGCTGGTTGCTTATGCCAACACCGCATTCTGGGTCGCCGGAGTGTTCAATATCGTACCGTTCCTCGGCATTTTGGGCATGATCGCCGGGGGCATCTACAGCATCTACCTCTTCTATCTCGGCCTGCCGGCGATGATGAAAACACCGCAGGATAAGGTCATCCCCTACATGATTGTGGCTGCCGTGGTCATTCTGATCATCCAGATGGTCATCGTGCTGGTGGTAGGCACCATTACCGCAGGGGCTTTGGTGGGGAGCAGGGTGCTATATTGAAGCGATGCGAGATGCGAAATTCGCAATTCGAAAATAAGTGCGTGTTTAGCCTTGTGGTCATCGAGATGTCTTTTAAAAGCAAAAAGCTGCCATGGATTTCACGGATTCCACGTATTTTGTGAAGGCACTACCAAAAGGCGGTGTTTCTTGCAGCCTCCAGGATGCAGGCAATGACGACGGCATGATTTGGTGCGCCTAGATACGCGCATGCCGTATGCATATGAATTCGTGAAATCCGTGGAATCCGTGGCTGCTTTTGAAGGAGCTAAACAGTTACGAAAATAGAATCTCGAATTTCTGTTGGCCCCAGAGGACAGCGGATGGCGCGACAGAAACCAGATTCGGCGTCATGATGAAGCACGATCGCCCGGAACCTCATGGCCATGAGGTTAACAAGCGCAGCCTGATCCGAGCCTTGGGGATCACGGCGGTCTGGTTTGTGGTAGAGCTGTCGGCGGGATTCTACACGAACAGCCTGGCGTTGCTCGCCGATGCCGCCCATATGATGACAGACCTGGCGGCCATGTTGCTCAGCCTGTTTGCGCTGAAAATTGCCGCCCGCCCGGCAACCCATGAAAAAACCTTCGGCTATCTGAGAGCGGAGATCCTGGCAGCCCTCGCCAACGGCGTGTTTCTGGTGCTGATTGGCTTCTATATTTCCTACGAAGCCTATCACCGCTTCTTTCATCCCCCGGTAATCCGAAGCACCACCATGCTGGTGGTTTCCGCCATCGGTCTGGGCGCCAACCTGATTGCCGCCAGGCTGCTGGCCCACTCTGATATGGAGAATCTGAACCTGCGCGGCGCTTTTCTGCACGTGATGGGCGACATCCTCGGCTCGGTGGGAGCCATCATCGCCGGCGTTCTCATGGTCGTCTGGCGCTGGTACCTGGCGGATCCCATCGTTTCCGTGATGGTCTCGGCGCTGATCCTTTACAGCTCGTGGCATTTGCTGCGCGACAGTGTTGAGGTGCTGCTGGAGGGAACCCCGCGGCACCTGAACATTGCCACGATTCTCTCCGACATGGGAAGCATCGAAGGAGTGCTTTCGGTGCACGACCTGCACGTGTGGTCCATCACCTCCGGCTGGCCCGCGATGAGCTGCCACGTGGTGCTGCGTTCCGATGTGGATCCCGATGTCGTGCTCCGCTCCTTGAGTTTGATGATGCGGGACCGGCATGGCATTGAACACACGACGATTCAGATCGAAAGGGATTTGGGAGGATCGACGCCGCCCTTGGTAAAGGAACTTTTCTGACTGCAGGTGTAATGAGTCATGAGTACTCATCACTCATGACTCATCACTCATTCGCAGGCGGCGGGGGCGGGGGCGGGTAGACCGGAGGATGGTAGACCGGCATGGGACCTTCGATTTTCCTCTTCTCGAAGAGAGCCACCCCGATCAATCCGCCCAGCATACCCGGAAGCATAAAGGCAACGATCATGAGCAATCCCGTAATAACCAGCAACACAGCGAGCTCGCTGCCGCCGGTCGGCATGGACGCGAGGGCCTCCCGCCATGCCGGCGGCAGATTCGGCACGCTGTCGAGACTCCGGCGCGCCTGCTCGAAATAGCGGACACTGCCGCCACTCATCACGATCTGAAGCGGAATACTGAATAGGATATAAACCATCCCTCCGATGGCTCCGGTGAGAAGGCCCAGGACCATGCCGCGGCCCAGCGTTACCGCCACGATCGAACTCTTCACATACAGGTGGGCTGCCAGGATCCCGCCGCCTATCACCCATGCGCAGCAGGCACAATTGACCAACTGCAATCCGGGAACAATGGAGAGAATGCCAAGGAGCACGCCTGCGATCAGTGCCGGTTTCAACATTCCGTCGTTGTTCATTCCAGACCTCCTTGTGCGTGAACGCCGGTCCCGGCGCGCCTCCATGGAGCCTCTCGCATGAACTCCGTCAAGGCAGGCGCCAGCAAGGATGATAGCATGCAGCCGAAGATCACTCCCGTGACCAGGCGGCTGGCGGGAGTGTTGATCCACAGGCCTGCAAGCGGCAGTAGAACATCCAGCAGAAGCGGCGTGGTTGCAGCCATGACCCAAGCCCGGCGGTATCTCGGCACGCGTACGACGGCGTTCCATTGCAGGGGAAGCGGCGAGAACAGGAACAAGCCAAAATAGATTCCTGAACAGCGCTGACAAACCGCCCACGGATGCCCGAGAAGTGTGAAAGAGCGTGCAGCATCCTGATGGCAGGTGAGCGAAAAAATTGCGCGAAACATGCCTGCTGCGAAGAAATGTCCGCAGGCCTCAAGCAATGGGGCGGAGATAAAAGCGGCGCAAACGCCGCCCCAAAATAACAGCAGAGATGTTCTTATTACGATAGGAATCGTTTGTAAAGAATTACTCTTCATAAGCGCGACCGCATTATAGCCGAAAGGCGGTTTTCACGGGGAAATTCCTTGCCGGTCGCCGGGGCATGGAATCACCTGCTAGGCGGATAGGATTTCATCATCCGATCCTATCCGGATCCATGGGTCATTCAACCCAAGGCGGTGGCATCCGGCATACACAAGGTTTTGTGTTAGGAACGAGTGCTGGCCCTAAATCTTGTATAAATTATGGAAATAGTTCTTGACAGGCATTTTCGATTCCTTTATACAAATGACCAGAACTGAGAGGGTGGATGAGAGTTGGGCTGACTTACAACCTGAAACGCGGCGAGCCCGAGGAGGGGCAGGACCCTCCAAGTAGCAGCCGCGAAGCGCAAGCCGAGTGGGATGAGCAGGAGACCGTAGACGCGGTCATGGCCGCCTTGACGGAACGCCACGAAGTAATCCCGATCGATGCGGCTGGGGATCCCTACAATGCGCTTCGCGACAGCCGGCCTGACATGGTATTCAACATGGCAGAGGGCACCTTTGGTCCCTGCCGCGAAGGCCACATCCCCTCGATTCTCGAGTATCTCAACATCCCATACACCGCCAGCGATCCCTTGACCTTAAACGTCTGTTTGGACAAGTCCCGCGCCAAGGAGATCCTGGCCTATCATGGGCTGCCGACCGCACCGTTCCGGGTGGTTTGGGACAAAGATCTCGCTTTCAATAGTCTTCACTTCCCGCTACTGGTGAAGCCTCTCTTTGAAGGCTCCAGCATGGGCATCCGGAACAATTCGCTGGTGCATACGCGTGAGGACCTCCGGCAGAGGATCGAGTGGGTGCAGGATCGATTCCATCAGCCGGCGCTGGTGGAAGAGTTCCTGTCGGGCCGGGAGTTCACGGTACCCATTTTGGGCAATGGCGACAATGCCAGGGCACTGCCTCTGGTCGAAATCCGGTTTGATTCGCTCCCGGCGGGTATGAATCCGATCTATTCCTATGAAGCGAAGTGGATCTGGGATCAAAGTACGAATCCTCTGCAAATCTTCGACTGTCCTGCGAATGTCGGTGCGGAGTTGCGCGCTGAGATCGAACGCATCTGCCTGCATGCGTTTCGGACATTGCGCTGCCGCGACTGGTGCCGCATTGACGTGCGCCTGGACGCTTTGAACCGGCCACACATTCTCGAGCTCAATCCCTTGCCGGGGATTCTGCCTCGACCCGAGGACAATTCCTGCTTCCCCAAATCGGCGCGAGCTGCGGGCATGACATACAATCAGCTGATCAATTCGGTTCTGGACATCGCCTGCCAGCGCTACGGGATTCAATAATGGCAAGATACGACTGCATCATCCTCTACAACGCAGCCAGCATACACGAAGTGCCCTGTTCGCAGGAAAAGCTTTATCCATCGAATCTCCTCAGGGAGGAAGTGGGAGCGATCGAAGAGAGCCTGCGGGAGTTGGGCTACAGTCCGTACGTGCTTTCCGTCGAACAGTTCTCCAAGGATCTGGTTCTGACCTTGCATCGGTTGGCGCCGCGGTTCATTTTCAATCTCTGTGAAGAAATCAATGGATGCTGCGAGCTGGAGATGTGCGTGGCGGGCCTGTTGGACCTGATGGGGATCCCTTACACGGGCGCCGGTCCGCTGGCATTGGGGCTGGCGCTGAACAAGTTCCGCGTCAAGCAGGTGTTGCGCGCCGCGAGAGTCCCCGTGCCCCCCGGCTACCTGTGCGCGCTCGGCCAGAGGCTGAAGTCCCGCGCCGCACGCCGGTTTCCGGTCATTGTCAAACCGGTGCACGAGGATGCAAGCCTGGGCATCAACGCCAACTCGGTGTGCCGCGACCTTGGCCATCTGGAGCAGCAGATCGCCTATATCCATGATGTTTATCAGCAGGATGCGTTGGTCGAGGAGTATCTGGAGGGGAGGGAGTTCAACGTCTCGATATTGGGAGAACACGAGGCTCGCGTGCTGGCGATTTCGGAGATTGATTTCAGCCGCATGCCGGAGAACGAACCTCGGATCGTGAGCTATCGTGCCAAGTGGGATGAAGAGAGCGCGGTGTTCCTCTCCACGGTGCCCGTATGTCCCGCCGAGATCTCGCCGCGCATGGCAAACCGTGTTAGAGACATCGCCCTGCGGAGCAGCAGGGTGGTCGGATGCCGTGACTATACGCGAATCGACATGAGGACGGATGCGAGCGGAAACATCTATGTCCTCGAGGTGAATCCGAATCCCGACCTCTCGCCGCGTGCCGGGTACGCGCGCGCGGCACGGGCAGCGGGTATGACCTATACCGACCTGGTCTCGCGCATCACTCAATCCGCCCTGGAACGGGGCAGCAAGGTGCCCACCACTGCATATGTCCTCTCCTGACTCTCATATACATCTGATTCGCCGGATGCTCGCCCAAGATCGATCTGCCGTCGTTGACATCGTGCGTGGCGTCGGCAATTTCAATCAGGCGGAGATGGACTGCGCCCTGGAGTTGGTGGATATCTATCTTAACAAACCCCGACAGAACGACTATCGCGTCGTCGTGGCAGAAGATGCGGCCGGGTGCGTTTGTGGATATGCCTGCTGGGGGCCCACGCCGATGACCCAGGGTACCTACGATCTTTATTGGATCGCCACGCATCCCGGAGCCCAGGGGCGCGGGGTGGGGCGCGAGTTGATGAACTACGTCGAAGACAGAGTCCGGGAGGAGAACGGAAGGCTCCTCATCATCGAGACTTCCGCTAAGGAATCCTACGGAAAGACCGTGGGATTCTATCGCCGCTCGGAATACGAAGAAGCGTCGCGGATACGTGATTTCTACGACGTCGGTGACGATAAGTTAGTTTTTGTCAGAAGATTTTCCCGGTAAGGAGAGAATGGTTCAATGG
>CAYGWQ010000015.1:0-36653 GCA_964353465.1 uncultured Acidobacteriota bacterium
CGAATCCAGGATTGGATCGCGCTCGATACACGGGCGGTCTTCTATCCCAACCCGCTCGCTGCCGACGGCAAGTCAAGGTTCAACAAGGGAGTGGCGGGGCGCGCGCCCTTTTTCGGGGTCGCCTGCTGCCCGGGAAACATCTGCCGTTTCATCGCCTCTTTCCCGGGGTATGTGTATGCAGTAAAGGCAGATGCCCTTTATGTGAACCTGTATGTGAGCGGCGCGGCGGAAATGCCGGTCAAAGGCAGTGCTGTCCGCCTTAGGCAGGAAACACGCTATCCCTGGGACGGATTGGTTAAGATCACCGTCGAACCCGAGAAGACGGCGGAGTTCTCCGTCCTGGTGCGCGTGCCGGAGTGGGCGCAAAACCGCCCCGTGCCGGGAGACCTGTATCAGTATTCGGATAGGAGCGAGGAGAAGGCCGGTCTCAAGGTTAACGGGGCGCCGGTAGCGCTGAGTCTGGAAAAAGGCTTCGCAAGGATCCGGCGCAACTGGAAAAAGGGAGATGTGGTTGAGCTGTCCCTCCCCATGCCGGTCCGGCGCGTTATCGCCAACGAGCTTATGAAGGACAACGCGGGCAGGGTAGCGCTCGAGCGCGGCCCGCTCGTATACTGCGCCGAGGGGATCGATAACGGCGGCCGGGTCCTGAACCTGGTGTTACCCGATGATGTTCTGCTCAAAGCCGAATTCCGAACAGACCTGCTCAACGGGATCACCGTCCTCAAAGGGAAGGCATTTGCCGCGGGCGGAAAATCCGAAGATGCGGCTGGAGTCAGAAAAGAGCAGGATTTCACAGCCATCCCCTATTACGCGTGGGCGCATCGGGGCGCGGGTGAAATGACCGTCTGGATTCCCAGGAAGTAGCGCGGCGGCCGGCGGAGATCACCTGAACGTGGTCGGACCCCAATCTAGCCGCAGCCCTGGATTCTATCAACAAGCACCGCCAAGTTGGCTGAAGACGTGTTGCATAAGCAAAAACAAAAGAGTACTGTTTTTGTTTAGCTTATAACGCTATACGGGCAGAAAATTATGGCTTACGTGTTCAGCGATCAGTCGCCGCTTTCGCTAGTTGCGGAACTTTCGACATTGAAATCCATTATCCACAACCTCTCCGAAGGCGTGATTGTGGCCGATCGAAATGGTAAGTTCATTTTTTTCAATAAGATGGCACAGTCTATCCTTGGGATAGGCGCTGAGAATATATCTCCCGCGCAATGGTCGGCGGTGTATGGCTGTTTTCGTCCTGACGGCATAACACCCTTCCCTCCCGAGGAACTGCCCTTGGCCAGAGCCCTGGCTGGCGAGTCCGTCGATGAAACTGAAATGTATATTCGTAATCCTGAGCGCCCCCATGGAGTGCACATCGTCTTGCAGGCAAATCCATTCTGGAACGAGAACAATAAACTGGCCGGCGGCATTGTGTTGATCCGGGATATCTCCAGGAAAAAGGAGATTGAAGCCAGAATCGGAACTCTCACCAACGCCGTCGAGCAGACGGCCGATACCATCGTGATCACCAATAAAGGCGGGCGGATCGAATATGTGAATCCGGCTTTTGAACAGACGACGGGGTATACACGAGCGGAGGCCCTGGGCAGGACGCCGGCAATCCTCAAATCCGGCGTTCACAACGACGCCTTCTATAAGAACCTTTGGGAAACGGTCACGTCCGGCAATGTGTTCCGCGCGACGATCGCCAACCGCAAGAAAAGCGGGGAGATTTATTTCGCCGAGCAGACAATCACCCCTATGCGGGATTCTGCCGGCGGCATCAGCCATTATGTTTCGGTCGTCAAAGATGTAACCGAACAGAGGAAACTGCAGGAGCAGGAAGCGCAGATGAAAGTGGCGCGCGCCGTGCAACAGCAGTTTTACCGGGTGGCGCCCCCGCAAGCTGAGGGCTTTGATATCGCCGGCGCTGCCTTCCCAGCCGATGCCACCGGCGGCGATTACTTCGATTTCTTTCCTCTGCAGCAAGGCTTCATCGGCATTGCCGTTGGCGACATCTGCGGTCACGGGATCGGTTCCGCTTTGTTAATGGTGGAGCTGAGGTCTTGCCTGAGAGCGTTCGCCATGAAGAGCTCGGACCTTGCCGAGATCTTCACGCTGCTGAATGACGCCCTGGTGTCCGATTTGCAGCAGGATGGTTTTGCCACCCTGGCTTTTTGCCGCTTGCATCCTCCATCGCGTTCCATCATCTATGCGAGTGCGGGACATTTTCCCGGTTACATCCTGGATGCCGGCGGCGCAGTCAAACGAACCCTGGACAGCATGGACATCCCTCTCGGCATGTTCTCCAAACGCACTTTCACCTGCAGCGAGGAGATCCAGCTGGAGCCGGGAGACATTCTGGTTCTGCTTACCGACGGGATCCTGGAAGCGGAAAGACCCGACGAGACGGCCTTTGGGGCCGAGCGCGCTCTCGATTTCATCCGGGCCCACCGACACGAGGGGGCGCAACAGATTATCACGGGCCTCTATCGCGCGGTGCGGAGTTTCTCCGACGGGCTTCCTCAATCCGACGATATTACAGCCGTCATCTGCAAGTGCCTCCCGATTGCCTGACCCGCGATATCCGGAACCGCTTTCGGCATCGGGCTACATGCCGAACCACAAAGACCTCAAAGAAAATAGGATGGGCCGCCAGGGCAGGAACAAAGGCCCGCAGCGTCAAAGCGCTTGCCCACGCAGTCCCTGGCACTTTGTACTGCTATCTCGCAACTCCTTTGCCTCTTGGCAAGAACTTTTCACCACAAAGACGCGAAGGCGCCAGGACTTAAATGTAGCAACTGGATGGCCTCATGGTTCGCGTCTTTGCGCCTTCGCGTCTTTGCGGTGTGATTCTTTGATTTCGGCTATGCTGCGCAATGACCTTTGTGGTCTTTGCGGTTATCTTTATTGAAGGCGGACGCGCGGCAATGCGGCAAAAAATTCTTGCTTTTTTGCGCGGGGCGCTGTGAAGTGCACGGACTGGAGGAACAGCCATGGAGTCGATAAAGACGCAACGCATCCCCAATTCCGAAATCCGGCTTATGCTCGAAGCCGCCGGGAGGATGGAGCAGCAGGGGAGAGAGGTCATCCACCTCGAAATCGGCAGGCCTGATTTCGATACTCCCGCGCACATTGTCGAGGCGGCCGTGGCGGCCCTGCGGTCCGGCAAGCATCACTACTGCCCCAATGCCGGCATTCCCGAACTGAGGAAAGCCATTGTGCGCAAATATGCCGGCGAATACGGCCTCGATTACGATTCGGATTCCGGGGTCATTGTCACGAACGGCGTGGCTGAGGGCGTGTATCTAGCCATGAATGCGCTGCTGAATCCCGGGGACCAGATCCTGATCCCCGACCCGGGCTGGCTGAACTACGCCGTTGATGCGATCTGCAGCTATGCCGAACCTGTAAGCTATACCTTGGCCGCAGCCAACGCCTATCAGCCGGATGTCAACGAAATCAGGGATAAGATCACCCCGCGGACTCGGATGATCATGCTCGTCAGCCCTTCGAATCCCGTGGGCTCCGTTACCCGCCTGGACGTGCTTCACGGGATTGCAGCACTGGCGGAAGAACACGGGCTGATCGTCGTCACAGACGAGATCTATGAGAGGATCATCTTTCCTCCGGCCCACCATCATGGTATCGCGTGCCTTCCGTCAATGAAGGAAAGAACCCTGGTTCTGAACGGCTTCGGAAAGTTTTATTCCATGACCGGCTGGCGGCTCGGCTATGTCTTGGGCCCGAAACACCTGGTCGAGCCGATGCTGCGCTATCACCTCTACATGATCACCTCTGCCAATACCTTCGCGCAGTACGGTGCGCTCGAAGCGCTGACGGGAGATCAGGAGCCTTCGCGCGCCATGGTTGCAGAGTTTCAAAGGCGGAAGGACTACATGGCGCCCGCAGTCAACCGGATCCCCGGTTTCTCGTGCCTGATGCCGGAGGGCTCCTTTTATGTGTTTGTCGATGCCCGCGCCACGGGCCTGACCGGTTACCAGCTGGCGAATCTGCTGCTCGAGGAGGCGGGCGTGGTCACGGTTGCCGGTGAGTGCTTCGGCAAAAACGGCGCCGGACACATTCGCCTGGCCTTGACCTGCTCATTGGAGAAGCTTCACAAGGCGGCAGCAAACATGGAAAAGGTAATGAGCAGGCGATAGGCAGCGGGCTTTCTGCCCGCTGCCTATCGCTGTTTCGCTCCGCGGTACAGGAAATAGCAGATGAGCAGGAGCATTCCGGCTGCGATCAGCGTTCCCGGCAGGCCGGGGATCAGCGGCTCCATTGATTTCGGTGCGATCTTGGCGGCAACCAGGCCTGCCACGAGGACACCCGCCAATCCTTCCCCCGCAACAAGACCGGACGCTGCCAGGACCCCGGGATCACCTTCGCTTTTGGCGGCGCCTTTCCGGCTGCGCTCAACGATCGCCCGGACGCAGCCTCCGATGTAAATCGTCGCCATCGAGGAGAGCGGCAGGTAGACTCCGATCGCGAAGGCGAGGCCGGATACGCCGCAGAGAATGCCGGCGATGGCAACTCCGCCTCCGGTGAGCACGAGACCCCAAGGAAGCTGGCCGGCGAGGACGCCCTCGATGATGGTCTTCATCAGCATCGCCTGAGGCGCCGGGATCTCCTTCGTGCCGAAAGTGTAGGCCGTGCCGAGAAGGAGAACCGTGCCCGCTACGGCCCAGCAAGCGAACGAAGCGCCGATTACCTGGCCGAATTGCTGTCGTGCCGGTGTCGCCCCAACCAGATACCCTGTCTTTAGATCCTGCGAGATGTCGCCGGCCTTGGAGGCGGCAATCGCAACGATGGTGCCCACGGTCAGGACGGCGGCCCGGGCCGCGCCGTCCGTCCATCCGGCCGCGGCAAAGATGGAAGCCACGCCCAGAAGGGTGACGAGTGTGATTCCTGAGGTCGGCTGCGAGGTAACGCCCACGATGCCGACGATGCGCGCGGCCACGGCAACGAACAGCATGCCGAAGATGCCGACGCCCGCGGCGCAGATCGCACGCGGCAGGGGCCCCATGCCTCCGGCAAAGATGCCGGGGACGAGCGCTGCGACCGCCACCACGAACACGATGGTGCCGATCACGAAGCTGCCGGGCAGGTCGCGGTCAGTGTTGGGAACCTCCCCGGCAAGTGCGCTGCTGCCGCTCTTGCGCATGCCGCGCGCCACCGCGGCGAATGCCCCTACCATGGTGGGAAGACCGCGAAGTACGGTCAGGATTCCCGCCACGGCAACCGCACCCGCGCCTATATACCGGACATAGCGCGTCCAGATTTGCGTGGTCGTCATTTCAGAAATGACCTGCTGTGTCTCGGGATACAGCGGCGTAGCCAAACCGGCGCCGATCCAGGCAATCAAAGGGATGAGGACGATCGATGAGACCAGCGATCCGGCAACCAACACTCCCGACTGGCGGTAACCCAGGATGAAGCCCACCCCCAGGAGCGCGGGCGCCAGTTCCAGGGCAAGCTCGGCCTTCGGCAGGACCGGGAGGGCGGCGGTGATGATATTGGGAAACAGGAACGCGAGCGACACCATCACTTTGAGGGCCGCGCCTACCAGCATGCCGCGAAAAATCCAGGCGCTCCCGCTCGCCCCCTCCGTCGTCGCCCGCAAGACCACGGCACAGGCGGTCCCCTCCGGATACGGAAGCTCGCCGTGCGCCTGCACGACCAGCAACCGGCGCAGCGGGATCATGGCAGCCAGTCCCAGGACGCCGCCCAGGAAGCAGAGCGCTACCACCTGAAAATAAGGCGGAATCATCCCCCAGAGAAACAGGGCGGGAATCGTGAAGATCGCTCCGGTGGCCAGCGCCGTCGATGCCGAGCCGATGGTCTGGGAGATGTTCGCTTCGAGGATCGTGCCTTTGGCCCGAAAGAGCTTGAACATGGCCACGGTCATCACGGCCGCCGGAATCGAGGCCGAAACCGTCATGCCGACACGCAGCCCGAGGTAGGCGTTGGCAGCCCCGAAGACAATGCCGAGCACAACCCCGGCCACAACGGCCTTGAGAGTGAATTCTGCCGTCGACTGCGGACCCTGTGCTGTTGCGGCCATGGACGTTGCTCCTTTGAATGGGCTCCAACTTGGCACACGAGTCCCCCAGCTTGCAAGGGAGAAAAAGGGGATGTTCCATGCATGGCATTGACGAATATTGATGATGTAATTATAATGACATCATGGTGCGTACTCAGATACAGTTCACCGAAGAGCAATACCGGCAACTCAGGCGCTGGGCAGCCCGTCTTGGCATTTCATTCTCCGAGGCCGTGCGCAGGTGCGTTCACGAACGCCTGCACGCGGAAAAATCAGTCTCCGGCCGCAAAGAAATGATACGCGAAGCCCTTGCAGTTCTCGGCAATTATGAGGATCCGGAGGGTAAGACCAGCGTGGCAAGTGACCACGATCGGTACCTTGCCGAGGCCTATCGACGATGAGCGTCTTCGCCGATACCTCGTCAATTTATGCCGCGATCGTTCGAACCGAGGAACATCACCGCCAATGCCTGAGGCTTCTTGAAGATTTGCTGGAGAGCGGTCAGGCTATCCAAACGACGAACTACGTTGTCCTGGAAACAGCCGCGCTTTTGCAAAATCGAATCGGCCTGGATCCCTTGCGGGATTTCGAGGAGCATATCCTTCCCCTTGTTTCTGTTTTTTACGTCACCAAAGAGCTTCATCATCGGGGGATACGAAGGCTGTTGCGGGAGAATAAGCGATATCTAAGCCTGACGGATTGTGTCAGCTTCGAGTTCATGGAACAAGAGGGTTTGCGCGAAGCCTTCAGTCTCGACAGGCATTTCGCCGAAGCCGGTTTCCGCCTTTTATCCCGGACAGGGCGTTAACCCGCTTTATCCCTGAAGAAAGGACGCCTTCGGCACGGAATTGGCGTCACTCACGGGCAGGGCCGCCGCAGGCATCAACACGGTAATCTGGAACATGCGCGCCCGGCCCGCAGTTCAGGCAGCCGGCGGCTGGATGCAGCCGCTCAGAGATCCGCTGGCGCCATGGGCGCCGCCCGGTGATTACACGGTCACACTTTTCGCTGCGGCTTTGGGCATGACTGGCGCTGTGAATGCGGCTATTATCCACAAATGCGCCCCTTCCGTTTCAGCCCGGCGCTGCCGCGGCGACCCGCTTTGACCGGGGGAGACCTGCTGATCATTCTGGTGATGGCTGCGCTCCTCTACGCGGGCGTGCGTCTCTCGGTGCACGCACCCGAAGTGATCGCCGGCCCGAACATCTCGCTTTCCTACCGGGCGCTTCCCTGGTATGCGCTCCTCTCCACGGGACGCATGCTGGTCGCCTACCTGCTCTCGCTCCTGTTCACGTTGGCCTATGGATATGCCGCTGCGCGGAACCGCAGCGCGGAGCGCGTACTGATGCCGCTGCTGGATGTGCTCCAGAGCGTGCCGATCCTGTCGTTCCTGCCGGTGGTTCTGCTCAGCCTTGCGGTCATTCTCCCGGTCAGCTTTGCCGCCGAGTTGGCCGCGATTGTGTTGATCTTCACCTCCCAGGCCTGGAACATGACCTATAGCTTTTACCAGTCGATCGGCATGATCCCAAACGAGCTGCGCGAGGCGGCCTCGATTTTCCGATTGAATCCGTGGCTCCGGTTCAGAACCGTGGAGCTGCCTTTTGCCGCACTCGGCCTGATCTGGAACAGCATGATGAGCTGGGCCGGAGGGTGGTTTTTTCTCATGGCTTCGGAGATCTTCACCGTCGGATCGCGCGATTTCCGCCTGCCCGGCATCGGGGCGTACTTGCAGACGGCAGCGAGTGCGGGCAACCTCCAGGCAGTTACGGCGGGAATCGTCACGCTCGTGCTGACCATCATTGTGCTCGACCAGCTCATCTGGCGTCCCGTTCTCGCCTGGGCCGAAAAATTCAAACTCGAAACCGTGGCGAATGAACAGCCGCCCCAATCCTGGCTGCAGGACATTCTGGCGCGCTCCTGGCTGGTGGAGCATTTCAAGAGCAGGCTCGTTTCCCCTATGGCCGATTGGGTCGACGGCCACCTCGGCAGGCATTGGGAGGATGGGACGCAGTCGCGGCATCGGGATCAGGAAGCATCGGGCGCCTCACCGATTTTATGGGCTCTTGGGGTCGCTGCGGGATTGCCGGCATTCTACGGCGCGTACCGGATGAGCGTGATGTTGCGTTCCCTGTCCCTGCAAGCATGCGCGGACATCGGGCTTGGAATGCTGGCAACGCTGCTGCGGGTCGTCGTGGCGCTCCTGATGGCCCTGCTTTGGACCGTCCCGGTTGGCGTCGCCATCGGAACGAACCGAAAATTCGCAAATATCGTGCAGCCGATCGTCCAGGTAACGGCTTCGGTGCCGGCTACCGCGCTCTTTCCCGTGCTGCTGCTGGCCCTCGTACGCGCGCCCGGCGGCCTGGATATCGCCGCCGTCGTACTCATGCTGATGGGCACGCAGTGGTACCTGCTGTTCAACGTAATCGCGGGAACCGTGGCCATTCCCCAGGACCTGCGCGACACGACGGCCCTCTTGAAGCTTTCACGGCGCGACCGCTGGCGCAATCTATTCCTTCCCTCCCTGTTTCCTTATCTGGTCACGGGAGCCATCACGGCCTCAGGAGGCGCCTGGAATGCGAGCATCGTGGCTGAACACGCGCAGTTCGGCGGCCGGACGTTGGCAACAGTCGGCATCGGATCCTTGATCGCCAATGCTACCGGCCGGGGAGATTACCCGCTGTTGCTCGGGGCCACCCTGGCGCTGATCCTGACCGTGGTGACGATCAATAGATTTTTCTGGCGCTGGCTCTATCGCATCGCGGAAGAGCGCTATCGCATGGAGTGAGCGTATAATCCACAGGCGATATTCGCACGCCTGTAAGGTGAGTCCCAGATGGAACCAGCAATTGGCCGCACAAACGGTGAACTGCTCGAGCTTCGAAGCATCTATAAGACCTACGGCAAGGCCTCCAGACAATTCGTCGCTTTGCAGGATATCAATTTGAGGATCAGTGCGGGCGAGTTTGTCTGCCTGCTGGGCCCGTCCGGCTGCGGCAAATCCACGCTGCTCCGGATCATCGCGGGGCTCAATGCGGCTTCATCGGGATTGGTGCTTTACTGTGGCAAGCCCCTGACCGGCGTCAATCCCCACGCCACCATTGTGTTCCAATCGTTCGCGCTCTACCCCTGGCTTACGGTGCAGGAAAACGTCGAGATCGCACTCAAGGCGCGCGGCATTCCCCCAGTGGAACGCAGGACTCGTGCCGTGAAGCTGATCGACACCGTCGGGCTGGATGGTTTCGAATCGGCCTATCCTCGGGAACTATCGGGCGGGATGCGGCAGAAGGTGGGATTTGCCCGGGCTATGGCAGTCGAACCGGAGCTCCTCTGCCTGGATGAGCCGTTTTCCGCGCTGGATGTTCTTTCCGCCGAGGCGCTGCGCGGGGAGCTGATGGAGTTGTGGCAGAGCAAATCGATTCCCACCCAGGCAATCCTGATGGTCACGCACAATATTGAAGAAGCGGTGCTGATGGCCGACAGGATCGTCGTCATGGACAAAGATCCGGGGCATGTCGTGGTGGAAATGCCCGTCAACCTGCGCCATCCGCGGCAACGCAGGGACACCGCCTTTCAAGGCATCGTTGACAAAGTCTACGCCGCGGTAGCCGGCAAGACCCTGACCGAAGCCGAAGAACTGGGACAGGCGCCCGGCCAGGGCAGGATCCGCCGTCTGCCGCAGGCTCGGCTCAACGCGCTCGCCGGCCTGCTTGAAAAACTCGCCGCCGAGGGAGGGCGCGCCGATCTCTACCGCCTGGTCGCAGAGGTGCAGATGGAATTGGATGATTTCCTGCCCATCGTGGAATCAGGAGAGCTGCTCGGCTTTCTCAGGGTACAGGAAGGCGATCTGCTCCTGACTCCGCTCGGAAGAGCTTATGCCGACGCCAGCGTCCTGGGCCGCAAGGAAATGTTCGCCGGCCGCGTGCTGCGCCTCCCCATCATCAGCTGGATTTACGAGACGCTGCAGCAGGATGACGATCAGCGTGTGTCCAAAGAGTATTTCCTGGATAAGCTCAAGCCCGACTTCCACGACCGTACCGAAAAACAGCTGGAAAGAGCCATCAACTGGGGGCGATTCGCCGAGCTTTTCGCCTTCGATGATGATACCGACGAACTCTACCTGGAATCGTGACGGGATTATTGTGGCCAACTTCATAATCCGCCGGCTCCGCGGCCTGGGCATCGATCGCGGCGACCGAGTCGCCCTGATCCTGCCGGACGGGTCGGAGATGGCTGCAGCTTTTGTGTCCGTTGCATCCGGGGCGTCCTGCGCGCCGCTGAATCCGTCCTATAAGGAATCCGAGTTTGAATACTATCTCCGGGACTTGAATGCGCGGGCAATGATTCTCCCTGCGGGGGCCGATTCGCCGGCCCTGTTCTGATATACTCAGGTCGGGAACCATCATGTCGAAGAGAAAATCGAAATCACCGGGCCTTCGGCGGAAATTCGCCGAACTGCTCAAGGACGTGAAAACCGAAGCGGCCCGGTATTACGGGAAGCGGCTGGTTTCCCTGGTGGTTTACGGGTCCGTGGGAAGAGGCACGCCGCGGCCGGACTCCGATTTGGATATTCTCATCGTCGCCGACCCATTGCCCGATGGGCGGATTAAGCGCGTCCAGGAGTTTAAAGCCGTCAAAGATGCCTTGGCCGGCCGGCTCCAAGCTTTGCAGCAGCAGGGAGTGTTCACAACGATCGCGCCGGTTTTCAAGACGCGGGAGGAGGTGCGGCGCGGCTCGCTGCTCTTCCTCGACATGATCGACGACGGCAAAATCCAGTATGATCAGGCGCAATTCTGGCAGATGTACCTGTCCGATTTCCGGGAGAGACTCGAACGGCTCGGTGCGCGCAAGGTCTTCCAGGGCGATCGGTGGTACTGGGACTTGAAACCCGACTATAAGCCGGGTGAGATTTTCGAAATATGACGAACGCCTCGCTGGCAAGGAGCTATCTCAAAAAAGCCGTTGCGCGCCTGGCGCTGCTCGCGATCCTGCAAAAAAGAAAAGCCTACTCAGACGTAGTACGGGAAGCGCAGGAGATCGTCGAACTCGCGCTGAAGGGTATGCTCCGCCAGGTGGGTGTTGAACCCCCTAAATGGCACGATGTCGGCGGTTTGTTGATCTCTCATCGGCCGCGATTCGAAAAAGAAATCGCCCAACGGCTGCCGCGACTCGCGGAGGCCTCGGAATGGCTGCGCGGAGAGCGGGAACTGAGTTTTTATGGTGATGTCGATTTCATCCCCACCGAGGAATACACCGCAGAGGAAGGCAGGCGTGCGATCGCGGCAGCAAGGTTCGCGGTTGCAACGGCCAGGAAGGTCATAAGCACCCGCCCCAAATGACGGCATGATACAGGGACGAACTGCACCAAGCCCCGTGAGCAGAGTGCAAAACTGCATCGGGAAACCACCCGGAAGCAGGAGCACGGCGCGATCAGCCGCCGCCGCACACTGCAGTTTGCGCTCCACCCAAGTGACATTCAGCGCACTCATGGCGCTGTGCCTAATAGAGGCTGAGGCTCCACCTCGCCGGCTGTAAGCCCGGGTTCGGAACCGTCTGAAGAAAAAAATACAGCTCAGGCGCAAGGACCGGGGAGCGTCAGTGCCTTGGAGGCTTCTGTTCGAGCAGTTGCCTCAGATTGTTCAGCTCGTCACGCAGCTTTCTTTCGCGGGACTGGATCGAAAATAGGTAGATCGCCAGGATGATCCATATCGCCGCATAGGCGGCAAAGAGGTAATTCAATGGGCTGGTGGTTTGCATAGTACCAAGATCCTCACAGGATTTTTCAGCGTGCCGCATCCGCCATGCGCTCGAGCCATTCAACCTCCATACGCGCCGCCTCCAGGAAATAGCGGCGGCGGATCAGGCATACGAGCAGAATCGCAAAGGCAACCAGGCACGATATGAATGCCGGCCACATCGCGGGAGCCACCCCCCCCGTCTCGAGCACGGCAGGCGGGTGCAGGTCGCGGAACCTGGGATTGTTGGCCGCCCACCTGATGGAGAGGAAGACAATCGGGGCATCCACAAAGGCCACGATGCCGAAGATTGCCGACATCATGGCTCTTCTCTCCGGGTCCGGGAGATAGCTGCGCAACAGCATGTAGGCGAGATAGAGTATCCAGAGCACCAGCGACGAAGTCAGGCGCGGCGACCAGGTCCACCAGACCAGCCATGCCGGTTTGGCCCAGATCGGCCCGGTCACCAGGACAATGGTGAAAAACATCACGCCGACCTCTGCAGCCGAGAGCGCGAGGTTATCCCACTTGCGGTTCTTCTTGATCAGGTACATCAGGGAAGCCACAAAGTTCACCCCGAAAGCGATCAATCCGGCCATCCCCGAGGGCACATGGAAGTAAAAAATGCGTTGGAGGTCCCCCAGCGCCTGCGCGTTGGCGCGCGGCGCGCCGAGGAGGGCCATGTACAAGGCCAGGAGCATGCTGACCAGGAGAATGATACCCAGCACCGTGTCGAGATGCTTGTATCTCGGTTGATCCATTGCTCAATCCTCCAGTACAAAATCGAACAGCAAGTACGCCAGCGTTCCAAAGATGATCGTGAAGGCGGACATGACCGTCAGAGGGAGTTTCAATGCCTGATAATCGCCGGTATTGAGAATGATGTTCGTCGCTTCGACCGCATTGATAAGAATGGGCAGGACCACGGGAAAAAGGATCAGGGGCAGCAGCACTTCCCGCAGCCTGGTATTGACCGCAACGGCCGACAACAAGGTGCCTACTCCGGTGAAACCGAGAGTGCCGATAAAGAAGACCAGCATGAGGTATGGAATCTCCGACCACACCGTCAGGTTAAAGAATACCAGGCTGAATACGAAGATCACAACTTCTGCAATGAGCATGAAGACCACGGATGCCAGCATTTTCCCCAGGTAGATGATACCGCGATCCATCGGCACCATCAGCAGCCCCTGCAGGCAGCTGTTTTCCTTCTCGGAAGCGAACATGCGATTGAGCCCGAGGGTGCCGGAAAAGACAAAGGCCACCCAGAGAACTCCGGGAACCGCCTGGCGGATCGTTTCACGGGCCGACTCGAAGGCGAAATTGAAGACCACGAGCACGACGATGCCGAAGAACAGCATGGCATTGAGCGAATCCTTGGTCCGCAACTCGATGAGAAGGTCTTTACGGAAGACCGCCCAGACTTTGCCCAGCATCTCAGCGCCCCTCCGTGAGGTCCCGGTACTGACGCTGGAATTCGTCGAGGCCGGCGGCCTTCGTTGCGAGATCCAGCGCCACCACACCCTTCTCGATCACAACTATCCGGTCGGCCAGGGCGTGCCCGAGCGGCGCGTCATGGATGGCCATGAGGCATGTCTTTCCCCGTTTCCTGGCATCGTCAAGGTAGCCTTGCAGAAACCCGGTTCCCTCCTGGTCCAATCCGGTGAACGGCTCATCGAGCAGCAGGATGCTGGGATCGTGCAGGAATGCGCGCGCAATCGCCAGCCGCTGCTGCATGCCGCGGGAGTAATGGCGCACCGGTTCGCGTGCCCGTCCGGCGAGCCCCACACGCGCGATCCGCTCTTCGAGGTCTTTGTCGTCGCCGGGCAGGTCGAGAAGCCGCGCGTAGAAGCGCAGGTTTTCCAGCGCCGTCAAATCGAGGTACAGCGCGGTGTTGTGGGAGAGATAGCCGATGGCGGCGCGGGCGCCCAGGCTGCCGGGCTTGTCCGCATGGATCTTGACGCTCCCCGCGGAAGGGCGCGACAGCCCCGCCAGGATTCTCAGAAATGTGGTCTTGCCGGCGCCGTTGCGCCCGAAAAGCGCGATGAACTGGCCCCGGGGGACCGTAATGTGCAGGTCACGCAGTGCGGAGAAGCGCCCGAAATATTTCGCCAGTCCATGGACTTCAATCAGCTCGGACATTGGAACCCAGAAAAGAAGACAGGAGTCTGAAGGAAGCCAGCTGGCCGGACCGATGCCAACTCGAGGGCGAAGACCTGCCCCCTAATTAGTTTCTGTCGCGAAACTCGCTCCGCCTCCGGCCCAGCCCCGTAAGGGCGGTAAGATAATAGCGCCGTGCGCAAGCCCGGGGTCAGGCCGGAAAGCAGCGCGGAGCCCTGGAAGGGCGACAGAAAAAGCTTGCGATCAAAGATCTTTCGCCCCTGCCGGGGCTCATTAAATACAACATCCTAGCCGGGGGCTTGCGCCCCCGGCTATTATCTTGCCGCCCCTCCGGGGCTCGGCCGGCACATTCTGCGAGCTAGTTTCGCGACAGAAACTGACTAAGCAGCTCAACCTATCCCGCTGCCCCGGATTTTTCTTCTGTCTCCTGTCTCCTGTCTCCTGACTTCTGTCTGCTATCTTCTGACTTCTGTTTTCACTATTTCTTTGCCAGCAGCATGGCGATTCTGCGCAGGTGGCGCTTCCCATGCTCGCGCAGGCGCAGATATTCCCGCCGGTCCAGCGCCTGGCTTTCGTAACGGACATCCAGAGCTGCGACGAAGTTGAGCAGCTGCTCGCGGCGTTCCTTGAGTTCCCGGACGCGCGCATCCTGGCCCGGCCCGGACGCAACGGCGCCATGATTCTGGGCGTACCAGAGCACCACGATGAAGCCGATAAGCATCAGCGGCCCGAGGAGCATGGCGTTCCGCGCAATCAGCGTGGGCATATGCTGCACCCTGGGCCCTGCCCCTGGTTCTGCCACCGGTTCGGACGCAGGAGTTTCCGCCACGGGCGTGCCTCCGGAGAAAGTCCAGACCACTTCCGTGCCTGCCTTGATTGGCCCGGTCGAGTAGACGGCAAAGCCGCGCGTCGTGTCTGTTTGAGTCTTGGTAAGACCGGCTCCCGTTACGGTCATGTCATGCGGGCTCACACCGATGCTGAGGGCTGGCGTATCCTGGTGGAAAATCTTGCGGTACGAATATCGCTGATTCTCGTAGGGAAGCGCCTGCGCGACATCGAAGGTGGTCGATCCCGGCCGCAGCGGGTACATGCTGTAGTAGCTCTGTCCGTCGGCGCTTTCCAGCGGCGACTGCGTAACGGGCATGCTCGATCCCGGGCCGGTGACGTCGATGCGCGGCGGCTCCAGAATCCCGGGCGCCTTGGAAAAGCGGAAATTGCCGTCCTCGCGCGCAAGGCTTTGCGGGGGCTTGGTCTCGTTTATGAAGGTATAGGATTCGAGGGAGCGCAGGCCCTCGTTGCCCAGTTTGAAGGCGATCTGGACGCTTTCGAGCCGGATCCCCTGCATGGAAGTAGTCGGCTCAAAGACCTGAATCTCCACCTGCGCCCGGCCCGCAGCATCAAAGCTGGCCTGGCCGTAGTAATTGACCGACCGGTAGGCGGCACGAATCAGCAGGGGAGCATCGGTGGGCATTCCTTCGATGCGGAATTTCCCTGCGGCATCCGTGACGGCTGATGTCAACGCGCTCATGCCGCTGCCGAGCTTGATGACCTCCAGCTGCAGCTTTGCCGGCACTTTCGCGGGATTTGTGCCGTTGATGATGCGGCCGTCCACGACGCCCTGTCCCTGCGCGTGGGCGAAGGGAAGCAGCCAAAAGACGCTCAGCAACAGGAAGGTTGTTCTAAAGGGTCGAAAAGCACATAAGGACGCGGAAGAACGCGGATTAGCACAGACCGGATCCGTGTGCGGGGCATTCCCGTGTCCTGGAATTATTTTGCTCCTAATCCATGCTGGCATCATGTTCGGTTTCTCGTTTGCTGGCAGACGATCTTCATGAATAGCGCGGGTTATAGGCGGCGGCCGCAGTCGGCGCAAAATTGTTTTCCGGGCAGAAGTTCAGCTCCACAGGACGGGCAATGGCTCTGCGTCTGTCCACGGCCGGCGGCAAGCTTTGCTTTACGCGCGGCGATGGCCTGCTCTATGCCGTCATCGAGGTTCTCCTCGATTCCCAATTGATCAAGCTTGTGCAGGATTTCAGCCGCCTCCGTCTTGAGGCCCGACTCGAGCCTGCGGAAGTCCGCATCGGCAAGCCGGCCCATCTTGAACTCGAACTCGAGATCCTTGAGATTGCTGTAGACGACTGCCTTTCGATTCATCAGGCGATCCAGTTCAGTCTCAGCCAGCAACTCAACCTCGAGATTGCCTTTGGGCTCCTTGAATAGCGGCATGATGACATAGATCGCCGCCAGCATCGTCAGAACCACTCCTGCGAGGAATATCATCAACTCTCCTCTTCAAAATCTTTGAGTTCCCGTTCGACTCTTGGATCGACCGGTGCCGGGGCCTGCTCTGCAGCCGGCAGGGGCCTCACCATGCGCGCGACAATCCACCCCACCACCACGATCCCGAGACAGAAAATCAGAAACGGCATGATCCATGCCGTGATGTCGAAGCCTTTCATGGTCGGAGCGGACAAGACTTGCTTGCCGTAACGCGCCACAAAGCTTGCCACGATCACATCCGTGCTTTCACCCTTGAGCAACCGCTCGCGGATCTCCGCCCGCATCGGAGTTGCCGAACTGCAGTTCTGCATGGCACAGACGCTGAGCTGCTCGTTACATCCGCACTGGCACATGAGCTGGTCACAGGTCTCCTTGTATTCCCTGCTGATGTCCCGGGACTCCTGAGCCCCGAGCGTCCAGCCGAGAAAAAGGATCAGCCCCAGCGAACATGCCGTTTTTTTCATAGGTGGTTCCAGATCCGCCTTCCTTAGCTATCTGAGTTTCATGCTCTTTTCAAAAACCAGGATCCGGTCCAGGGAGGACTGGGGCGTGATGAATGCGCCCCTGCGATCGGGAAGCAGTGTTACGATCGAGCCGAAGACCAGGACCGCCGAACCGAACCATACCCACCAGACAAGCGGATTGACATGGGCCTTGATCTCATACCTGCGGCCGTCGTTGGCGGGCCCGTTATAGACGGCATACAGGTCCTCTTTGGGCGTGCTGTAGAGGGACACCTCGGTCGTAGTCTGCCCTTCGCCGGTCTTATAGAACCTCTTCTCCGGCTTCATGGTCTTGAGCAGTTTCCCGTTCTTGTAGGCTTCCAGAATCGTCGAGCCGTACACGTAATTCGGCGTTTCACTCTCTTTGTAGTCGGCCAGCTTCAACGTGTAGTCGCCGATTTTCAACTCGTCGCCCACCGCCATCGTCTGACTGACCTCCCGGTTAAAGGCATTGCCGGTCAGGCCGACGAAAATGAGCACGACACCGAGGTGGACGATGTACCCGCCGTAGCGCCGCTTGTTTTTCAGCGTAAGCCTGATGATGGCGACAATAAAGTTCTCCCCCTGGCTCTTCATGCGCAGGCTTGTTGCCTTTAGGAACTCCTCCACAATGGTCGCTGTAACGAACAGGCAGAGGGTGAGGCAGACAACCGAGTAGAAATTGCGCATGCCGCCTGCCAGGAGGGCCGCGCACGCCACGACCGCCATGATTCCCGGCAGGAAGAAAGCCTTCTTCAGGCTTGCGATCGATGTTTTGCGCCAGGCGAACAAGGGTCCGACGCCGGTCAGCAGCAGCAGGAACAGGCCGATCGGTATGTTCACCTTATTGAAGAACGGCGGCCCAACCGTGATCTTGCTGCCTCGCAGCGCTTCCGAGAGAACCGGGAACATCGTTCCCCACAGGACGGCAAAACAGGCAACGACGAGCATGAGATTGTTGAACAGGAAGGCGCTCTCGCGCGAGAGCACGGAATCCAGCGGCCGTTCACTCTTCAGGTAGGGCAGACGGTCGATAATCAGGTACAGGGAGCCGGCCGCCACCATCGCCATGTAAATGAGGAAATAATCGCCGAGGGGGGAGTCCGCAAAGGCGTGGACCGAGGAAACGACCCCGCTGCGGGTGATGAAGGTGCCGAAGATTCCGAACAGGTAGCACAGCAGGACCAGGATCATGTTCCAGACCTTCAACATCCCCTTGCGCTCCTGGAGGATGACCGAGTGCAGGTAGGCCGTGGCAATCAGCCAGGGCATGAGCGAGGAATTTTCGACCGGGTCCCATCCCCAGTACCCGCCCCAGCCGAGGACGACGTAGGCCCATTTGGCTCCAAGGAGGAGACCGGCGCCAAGAAAGAGCCACGTAAGAAGGCTGTACCTGCGCGTTGTGCGGATCCAGGAATCCCCGAGTTGGCGCGTGATCAGCGCCGCCGTCGCAAATGCGAACGGCACCACAAACCCGATGAAACCCAGGTACAGGATGGGCGGATGAATCACCATCGCCCAGTATTGCAACAGCGGATTGAGACCCCGGCCGTCCGCAGGATTGTACTGTTGCATGCTGCCGTCGGCATTGACAAGCACGAGCTGGCTGAAGGGATTGGAGAGGAACAGGTTCAGCGACAGGAAGAAAGCCAGGTTCAGCATCAGGACCGCCACCACGTACGGCATCATGTCGCGGTAGCGGAACCGGTTTTGATAAATGACCGCACCGCTGAAGGCGGCGGTGACGAAAACCCACAGGAGCATGGAGCCGTCGTGGGCGCCCCACAACGCCGCAATCTTGTAAAAGATCGGCAGATCCCGGTTCGTCGAGTTGGCTACGTGGGATACGGAGAAGTCGCTCGTTATGAGCAGGTAGAACATGCTTGCCGTTGCCAGCCCGATGCTGACGCATGCCGCCATCGCGGCGTGTTCGGCGCTGCGCACCACGCGATGCTGTTTCCGCGCCGCCCCCAAGAGCGCGGTGAACAACCCGTACACGGCCAGAACCAAGGCCAGCAGAAGGCAGAAGTTTCCGAAATCACTCATCTAAGATTTGTCTCCCAACCACCCTGATTACCGGCGGGCAATGCCCGATGTCGGCAGGTTCGGCTATTTACCCTTTTTCTCGTACTCCGCCTCATACTTGGAAGCGCACTTCGCCTCGATGCGCCGTGCCTGAAAAACCCCGTCCTGGGCCAGGCTACCCTCCACAACGGCCTTGGACCCATCCATAAAGGTGTCGGGAACCATGTCTTTGCCGATATAGCGGACCCGCAGGGACTTGCCCTGGTTGCTGATCATGAACTCCATCGGCGTACTGGCCCGGTCAATCGAGCCCTCCACCACGTCTCCGGCAACCTTGACCGTTTTCCCCTGGAGCTGGCCTTGCATGGCGCTAAACTCCTCTACGGTAATGTAATAGGCCTTGCTTTCCTCATAACCGATAAAGCCCAGCCAAACCAGAGCCGCCACGATGACGAATCCACCTAAAACGAACTTCAATCTCGGACCACTCATTTACTGCCTCCTGCCAAGCGAGCATAACCCCGAAGGGCAAACAACCGCTAAGTATACCATTTTGGGTGACCATTAGAAGGTTCATGGAATCAGATTTCAGGGTGTGCTTTAGGCGATTCATAGAGGGGTGATTTTTGCGCTCTTTGGCGTATTGACTCTATTATCGCTAATATACTTGCAGGTGGAGGCCGATTTGCTAGGAGGGTAATCCACAATTCGGGCTTTTGCCGTCCCCAGGGGATCAGGATGGAGTTCGAAGATAAGCTCAAGAACCGTTTAGCCGGCGAACTGGATGCGATTCGGAAGCAGATCGCCGATCTAAAGGGCATGATGCACGAGCCCGCGCCCACCAAGGAGGCTCGCGCCCCGGCATCCGATGTGGAGAAGCGTGCACAGGAGCGGATCAGGGCGGAAATGGAAGCCCAGATTGGCTTCTTCCCGCCTTTTTTCGCGGCTGTGGCGGAGGTACCGGAGGTCCTTGCTACCCTCTGGCTGCAGATGCGGGCCTCCTATCTGAAGAATCCGATTCCTGCCCTGACGAAGGAGAAGCTTTTCGCGCGTCTTTCCCGGGTTTGCCCGGTTTCTTATGCTCTTGTGTCGCACAGCTGCCATTTGAGGCATCTGGGGATGCGCTCGGATGAGATCCTGCGCTGGCTCGAACGGCCCGCTCCGGCCGCGGAAGAAGACCTGGCTCAATTCTTTGCCTGTTTCGCCCCCCTGTCCCGGCCCCTCTCTTCCTGGCCAGAGCCCGGGTCGCCGCCTGAGGATGGATTGCTGCAGTGCTCGGTTTTCCTCTTCCTCAACCCCGGCAAGAGTACCCGGTGCAGTGCCGAGTTGTTCACACTCCTCGGGCCAGCCAAGTATGGGCAACTGACGGCATTCCTTGCCTATGTGAAGATGCACCACCTCTGGCTGGCGGCTTACCCGGAACCGGCTCAGAATTCGGATGAAATCATCCAATCCAATCTTCATCGAATGCTGGAAGAGGAACCGCGCCTGGACTCGTTTTTCAAAGACTATTTTGAAGAACAGCCGCTCCCCCTCCCGGTTTCCAGGACCGGTCCGGCGCCGGGCGAGGGCGAACCGTTGCTGCCTCCCATTCTGGATCAGGGCCCCTTCGGCGTGGCCATTCTCGATCCCGATTACCGGATTCTCAAGGCCAACCAGGTGTTGTGCCGGCTACTGGGTTACCTCGATCACGAACTCGAGGCTCTGAGCCTCCCCGCAATTGCGCACCCGCAGGACATCGGCGACTACATCCATCGCATCGACCAGGTCCTGAGCGGGGCGCGCGCCCGCGCCCGTGTAGAAAAGCGTCTCCTGAAGAGGACCAAGGAGGTCGTCTGGGTCGAACTCACCGCGGCGGCCGTCTGCCGCGAGGACGGCAGCCCGCTATACAGCCTGGCCTTCATCGAGGACATCACCGAGCGGAAACAGGAAGAGGACATGCGGCACGACGAGAAGCACCTCTTCGAATGTCTTATGCAGAACAACCAGGATGGCATCTTCGCCTTCGATCGCGAGCTGATCTGCACGCTATGGAGCCCAGCCATGGAACGGATCTTCGGCATCGAGGAAAAGAACGCCCTCGGCAGCATGATTTTTGATGTCTTCCCATTCCTGGTGGAGACCGGAGCGGACAAGTATCTTCTGGAAACCCTGCGAGGGGAGACTGTTTCCGCACGGGACTGCCCCTTCCGGATTCCGGCGATGGGCAAGGAAGGTTTCTATGACGCCCACTACAGCCCGTTGCTCAACTATGCAGGCAAGGCCAGCGGCGGCATGGCCTTTGTGCGGGACGTCACGGAGCGCAAAAAAGCCGAGGACGGGCAGCGCGCCACCGAGGAGCGCTACCGCGAGTTGTTCGAGAACGCGAATGACATTGTGTACACCCATGACCTCACGGGGCACATCACCTCGCTGAACAAGGCGGCGGAGCGCATCACGGGATATTCGCGCGAAGAGGCCCTCCAGATGAAGGCCGGCGATATAATATCGCCCCACCACGTCAGGATCGCCTGCAAGATGATCGAACGCCAGATCGCGGGTGAAAGCCCGGCACCTTACGAGCTGGAGCTCATCTGCAAGGACGGACGGCACGTCGCAGTCGAGGTCAGCACGCACATCATTTACAGAAACGGCACGCCGGTCGGCGTGCAGGGCATCGCCCGCGATATAACGGAACGTAAGAAAACCGAGGAGGCGCTCCAGCAGGCCAAGCAGAACCTCGAAGCCTGGGTGCATGAGCTCGAGCAGCGCACCCAGGAAATGACCCTGCTGAGCGAAATGGGCGACATGCTGCGCGCCTGCCTCTCCACGGACGAGGCCTACAGCGTGATCGTGCGTGTGGCCCAGCAGATCTTCCCGGTTCAGGTCGGCGCCTTGTTCGTCATATCGCCTTCGCGCAATCTCGTTGAGGCTGTCGCCGTATGGGGAGAGGCTTCCCTCGTGGAGCGCGTCTTCGCCGCCGATGAGTGCTGGGCCCTGCGCCGCGGCCGGGTTCATTGGGTGGAGGATACCCGCGTCGGCCTATTGTGCAAGCACCTTCACCATCCGCCCCCCGAGGGCTATCTGTGTGTGCCCATGATGGCACAGAGCGAAGCTCTAGGCATCCTCTACCTCGCGCAGCCCGCAAATGCCCGACTGACCGAGGCCAAACAGCGGCTGGCCATGGCTATGGCCGAACACATCGCCATGGCTCTCTCCAATCTCAAGCTGCACGAAACACTGCGCAGCCAGTCAATCCGCGATCCGCTCACCGGCCTCTTCAACCGCCGCTTCATGGAAGAGTCGCTCGAGCTCGAATTGCGGCGCGCAACCCGCAACCGGCGGTCGCTCGGCGTCATCATGTTCGAAGTTGACAGTGTTCAGTCCGAGACCCGGCCGATCGGCGCCGACGCCGAGGACTCTATCCTGCGCGAGATCGGGGCACTGCTACAGACCATCATCCGCAAGGAAGACATTGCGTGCCGCTTCGGCGGTGAGAAGTTCACCATCATACTGCCCCATGGAAGCCTCGAGATCACCGCCCAAAGAACGGAAAACCTCCGCGGCATGATCAAGGACCTCGAGATCCGGCACCGGGGCCGGGTTCTGGGCCATGTCACGATCTCCGCTGGAATCGCGGTCTTCCCCGAACAGGGACGCACCGTCGAGGCGCTGATCCGCGTAGCCGATGCCGCTCTCCAGCGTGCGAAACAGGAGGGCGGCGACCGCATCGTCGTTGCCCAGTAAGATCAGACCTCCGACTTCCCACCTCAGACCTCCGACTTCTGACTCCTTGATTCTGATTCCAAGTAGAAAAAAGAAGACTGGAGACAGAAGACAGGAGACAGAATGGTTTTTGCTGAACCTCAACACCAGGTCATTAGCTCTTATTCCTGCCTACTAACTCCTGACTTCTGTCTCCTGTCTCCTGACTGCCGACCTCCGACATTCGAATCGGGGAATGAGATTTTTTGATTTGGCGGGCTGTTTTTTGTTAGCCTACGGCGTGCATGACTAAGACTCGCAGAAAACCCGCACCTGCCAAACCGGACACGCCAACGGCAAAACGCTTCTCACGGCAGGATTTCCACATCGCCCTTTTGTTGCTCCTCGCGACGCTCGCGGTATTCAGCCAGGTGCGCAGCTACGAGTTCGTCAGTCTGGACGACCCGGAATACATAACCGCGAACCCCTATGTGCGCGCGGGCCTGGCACCGGAGAGCACGGCTTGGGCATTTACCACAAATCGTGACGGCAATTGGTTTCCCCTGACCTGGCTGTCTCACATGTTGGTGTACCAGTTCTTCGGCCCGCAAAGCGGTTTCCACCACCTGGCCAATGTCCTGCTCCATCTCCTCAGCACGCTGCTGTTGTTCGCTCTTTTCAGGCGGATGACGGGATCAAGCTGGCGCAGCGCTTTTGTCGCCTGCCTGTTCGCGCTCCACCCTCTGCATGTTGAATCGGTAGTCTGGGTGTCGGAGAGGAAGGATGTTCTCTGCGCGTTTTTCTGGATCCTGACGATGTGGGGGTACCTGCACTATGTCGAACGCCCCAAACTCGGCAGCTACCTATTGTTTCTCGTCCCGTTCTGCCTCGGCCTGATGTCGAAAGCCATGATCATCACACTGCCGTTTGTGCTATTGCTGCTGGATGTATGGCCCCTGCGCCGCATACCGCTGGCAAAATCACCCCTGGAGGGCGAGCCGAAGGAAAAGGCCGAGGCACACCGGACCGCACGATCTCTGGCGGGCATTTTCTGGGAAAAAGTGCCCCTTCTCGCACTTTCGGCCGCGATGTCGGTGGTGACATACAAGGTTCAGCAAAGCGGGGGAGCTGTGGTTTCGACGGACTGGATTCCGTTCGGCACCCGTCTCGGCAACGCTCTGATTTCCTACCTCGCCTATGTTGCGCAGATGGTCTGGCCGGCCAGGCTATCCGTATTTTATCCCTATCCTATGAACCTGCCTGGCTGGCAAGTCATCGGTGCAGCTGTGGTGTTGGCGGCAATCACGATCCTGGCGTTGCGCTCGCTCCGTCATCTGCCGTACATAGCCGTCGGATGGTTCTGGTACTTGGGCACTCTGGTCCCGGTCATCGGACTGGTTCAAGTCGGCATGCAATCACGAGCAGACCGATACACCTACCTCCCGCTGATCGGCATATTTATCCTCGTGGCATGGGGCGTCCCGGATATGTTGCTTCGCTGGCCACAGGCCAAATTCGCCCTTGCCGGCGCGGCCATTTTTGCATGTGCTGCCTGTACCTTATTGACCTGGTATCAAATACTAGTCTGGCAGAGCAGTGCATCGCTCTATCAACATGCCCTCAAGGCCACGCCCGGAAGTCACATGGGGCATTACGGCATGGGTGGCGTACTGAGGGATCAGGGGCGGCTTGAGGAGGCGATCCCGTACTATCTTGAAGCCATCCGGCTGGCCCCCCGTCTTGCGAGTGCCCATGGCAGCCTGGGAGGGGTGCTTCTGAGCCTCGGCCGGGTCGATGAGGCCATCGCACAATTTTCCGAGGCAATCCGCCTGCATAAGGACTCCGTTGAGGATCACATAAACCTGGGAATAGCGCTTTCTACGCTCGGAAAGGTCAGCGATGCCATCGCCCGATTCCATGAGGCCATCAGGATAAATCCCGGTTCCGCGAATGCGCACTACAACCTGGGACGGGCGTATGTCAGCGCGGGAAATGTGGACGAAGCGCTGGCCGAATTCAATGAAACCATTCGGCTGCAGCCGGACAATGCCGAGGCCCATTACAATCTGGGCTCGATTCTTGCCGGCCAGGGGAGACTGATCGGCGCAGTGGATGCATTCAACGCCGCCATCCGGTTAAGACCGGATTATGCCAGTGCCCACAACAATTTAGGCGGTGCGCTGGCCCAGCTGGGCAAAATCGATGAAGCCATCACACACTTTACGGAGGCTCTGCGCATCTCTCCGGACTTCGTCGAGGCGCGCCGCAACCTGGAAAATGCCCTGACTCTTCGAGATAAGCCCATAAGGCGATAATCCCCATTCAAGAAACCACGAAATACACGAAAGAGACCTTCATGATTTTCGTGTATTTCGTGTATTTCGTGGTTTCTATATAGGGTATGCCCGTTATCGAGATTGACTTGGAGCCGTCATATACTTATGATGGATAGGGTTTTGCATTGACAAAAGGGGGGAGCGACTCAGCTGCCCCCGAGTCCTCTTAAAACTGCCCTGGGAATTTCATCGGTACCGGTTTCGCGTCCTGGCCGGCGGGTGAGCGAACCTGAGAATGGCGAGGTGGTAATGACATCGCGCTCCAACCGGGAGAGGTTCGAAAATCAAGCCCCGCCGAAGAGCAGGATCGGCCAGGAACTCGAAGCTTTGCGACGGAAGATCGCGGATCTGCAAAACCTCGAATTTGAGCTTGCTAAGGCGGACTTGGCGCTGAGCGTCGCTGCCGATGCCGGTCCCCAGACCTCGGAACAGATCAAGAGCGAGATAAAAAGGCGTCTGGGCTATTTCCCGCTTTTTTTCGCGCCCGCTGCTGACTTCCCGGAGGTGTTCCAAAGCCTTTGGCTGCAAAGCCTTGCGGGATATTACTATAATCCGCTCCCCGAGAGGTTCAAGGAACGGCTGTTCATGCTGCTTGCGCGCTACTGCTCCGCGCCCTATTCCCTGGTAACGCACAGCTGCAAACTCCACAGCCTGGGGATGCCCGCCGCAGATGTGCTCCGGCTCCTGCAGGAGCCTACCCCATCGGCCGGGGAGGATCTCGAGCGTCTGATCCGCATTTTCTGCGTGACCCCTCGACCGCTGGTGGACTGGCCTGAAGAAGGCTCGGAGCTTGATGATGCTCTAGTGCGTTGCAGCATTCTCTTCTACCTCAATCCGGCCGAAGCGGAACCGTGTCATGTCGAGCTCCGGCACCTGCTGACGCCAAAGACCCATGCGAATCTGATCGCCTTCCTGGCATACGTGCGGGTATTCCACCTGTGGGTGGAAGCCCATCCCGAGATCACCTACCATTCTGATTCTGAGGTTCGCGCCCACATCCTGGCGTTGCTGCGGGATGAGCCCCGGCTCGCCTTCGTCTTCCGGAACTACTACCGGGAATTCGGCCATGACCGGCGACGGCTGGAAGCCGAGAATGCGCTGCGTGCCAGCGAGGAGCGCTATCGCGAGCTGTTCGAAAACGCGAATGAAATGGTTTACACCATGGATCTCGAAGGCAATCTCACCTCGCTCAACAAGGCGGCCGAGCGGATCACGGGCTACTCGCGCGACGAGGCGCTGCGCAAGAAACTGACGCATTTTGCGGCGCCCGATTATCAGGAGGTGGCGCGCAGGATGATGGAGCGGCAGATCGCCGGCGAGGGCCCCGTCACGTACGACCTCGAGATCATCGCCAAGGACGGCCAGCGGGTAGCGCTCGAGATCAGCACTCACATCATTACCCGGGACGGCAAGCCGGTCGGCGTGCAGGGCATTGCCCGCAACATCACCGAGCGGAAGAAAACCGAGGAGGCGCTCCAGCAGGCCAAACTCAATCTCGAAGCCTGGGTGCACGAACTCGAGCAGCGCACGCGGGAAATGACCCTCTTGAGCGAAATGGGCGATATGCTGCGCGCCTGCCTTACTTCCGACGAAGCTTACAGCGTGATCGTGCGCGTGGCGCAGCAGATCTTCCCGGTCCAGGCCGGGGCCTTGTTCGCGATCACAGCTTCGCGCAATCTCGTCGAGGCCGTGGCGGTGTGGGGTGATTCCTCCCTCATCGAGCGCGTGTTCTCCCCCGATGAGTGCTGGGGCCTGCGCCGCGGCCGGGTTCACTCGGTCGAGGATTCAAGCGTCGGCCTGCTCTGCAAACACCTTCCGCACCCGACTCCCGAAGGCTATCTGTGCATCCCCATGATGGCCCAGAGTGAGGCTCTCGGCATCCTCTACCTGGCGCAACCCGCGAGCGCACGGCTGACCGAAGCGAAACAGCGCCTGGCTTTGGCCATGGCGGAGCACATCGCGATGGCCCTCTCCAACCTCAAGCTCAATGAAACGCTGCGCAGCCAGTCAATCCGCGATCCGCTGACCAATCTCTTCAACCGCCGTTTCATGGAGGAGTCCCTCGACCTCGAACTGCGGCGTGCAGCGCGCAATCAGCGTCCTCTCGGCGTGATCATGCTGGATCTCGACCGGTTCAAGCACTTCAACGACACCTTCGGCCATGAAGCGGGCGACACTCTCTTGCGCGAGCTCGGCCTCCTGCTGCAGACCAACATCCGCGCTGAAGACATCGCCTGCCGTTACGGAGGCGAGGAATTCACCCTGATTCTGCCGGAAGTGAGTTCCGAAGTGATCCGTCAGCGGGCAGAAGCGTTGCGCGAGGCCATCAAAAACCTGGAAGTCCTGCATCGAGGCAAGCCGATCGGCCGCATCACCGCCTCCCTGGGAGTCGCTATCTTTCCCGAGCACGGACGGTCGGGACTGGACCTGCTGCACGCAGCCGACGCCGCTCTCTATCAGAGCAAGGACGCCGGCGGCGACCACGTCACCACCGCAAAATAGGAATGAGTAATGAGTAAGAGTGCCGGTGCATACTCCGAGTGCCGGTTCTGGCACTCATCACTCGTAACTGTTTAGCCCCTTCAAAAGCGGCCACGGATTCTACGGATTTCACGAATTCATATGCATAGGGCATGCGCGTATCGAGGCGCACCAAATGATGTCGTCGTATTTGCCTGCATTCTGGAGGCTGCAAGAAACACCACCTTTTGGTAGTGCCTTCATAAAATCCGTGGAATCCGTGAAATCCGTGGCAGCTTTTTGCTGTTAAAGGACATTTCTCTGAAGGGCTAAACAGATACCATCACTCATTACTCATCACTTTTTTCCTCGGAGTTTGGCTCGGAAAGACTCACGATAATCGTAGTCCAGTGAGAGATAGCGCACCTTGCTTTGGGGGCTCAGGCTCACTTTTCCTGTAGCGGCGTCATACCGGTAGGGGACCCCGGAGGGATCTCTGGCGATGAACGTGAGGTATCCGGCACGCACCAGGGTCTCCAGGCTCGCCGGGGGTGATCCATGCCGGGCGGCATATTGCTCCAGTACGAACTCAAGAGTCCAGATGTCTTCATCCACCTGAATGCTGGCCAGATGGTTCCTGGCGTTATCCTTTACGTCTTCGCGCGTGGATCCTTCGAGCTGCCGTCGCCACAGGTCTTTCGCGGTCTCGATAGCGCCTCCCTGCGAAAATGCGCTGGCGGCGAGGTTTGCCATCCAATGCGGGGCCGATGTCAAGCGGCTGGCGTCGAGCCAAACCTCGCCTGCCTTGCTAAAGTCCTTGAGATACCAGAAATAGACAATGCCTTTCTCGAACCAGAGGCGCCATTCCTGCGGCTGGAACGAGATCCCTTTATCCAGCAGCTTGATGGCTTCCAGGGGTTGTCCTGCACCCACAGGATCCGGTTCCGCCAGGAAAATGCTGCCGGCCCGATAGACATCCAGCATCTTCGGATCCAGCGTTGTGACAATGTCGAGCAATGGCGCCAGGTTCTTATACCGCACCTGCCTGCGCGCTGCCTCCTCGCGGCGCCCGTAGTACTGAATGGCTCGCATCCAATAGATGTCGGCAAGGAGGCCGTCATAGCCGAGGGCAAGGGCTTTCACTGCCGGAGGTGACGAAAAGTACAGGACATCCGGATCCATCGAAGCGCGTTGCAGCCGCACATCGATCCGGTCCTGCACCGGTTTGATCAGCAGCGCAGCCGCCAGACATGCCACCCCCAACCACCATCGATTCCGGGCCCACAGCCGGGATTGCGTTTTCATTTGAAATCCCTGCGCGAGAATATGGCCGCGGCCCCAACCAGGAGGACCGAGGAGTAGAGCACGGCATACAAGCTCGCCCACCCGACAGCGCTGGCGCCCAGGGGTTCATAGTAGGCCGCGCTCTGGATGACATTGCGGCTGTCTACGGAGCTGAAATTGGCGATGTTGGGCAGAGCGTAGTAAAGAACCGTGAAGACGGCTTCGGCGACCGCCGACCGGGTCCATTGGGCAAATTGCAGCAGATCCGAGTTGAAGTGCCCGATCACCCAGAGAAAAAAGGCAAACAGCGCCGATAGCGCGGGTGTCGAAAAAGTGGAAAACACCAGGGCAACTGCAGTAGTCAGCGCCAGCGAGAGAAAAATGAGGTAGATGGCGGGGAGCAGCCGCATGTAGCCCTGCCAGGGCAGGGCGCCATGGTAGGCAAGCGTCAGGCCGAGGCCGGCAGTCATGATCGCGACGTTAATGAGCAGGGTAAAAAGCAGGCCGAGGTATTTCCCCAGGATGAATTCCCACCGGTGCACAGGCTTGGCGAGGAGAGAATACACGGTGCGTCGCTCCAGCTCTTTGTAGACCAAGCCAATGCCGATAAAAATGGCAATCAGGGTCCCGAATACGGAGATGGCCGACAACCCGAGGTCGACGATGACCTTATCCTCATAGCCGAGCGTCAATTGTCCCAGCACGAATGAGCTGAGAATCATGAGCAGGGCAAAGAGGATGAGGTTGTAGAGAACCTTGTCCCGGATGTTCTCCCGAAAAGTATTGCGCGCAATCGTCAGTACTCGCATATTGGGCCTCAGAGGTCAGAAAGAAGTCGGGAGACAGGAGTCAGAATATGGGTGCTGCTGATTCGCATGTGCACTAGGCGGACCTTCTGAATTCTGACTCCTGACTCCTGTCTTCCAGTTGCTCATCGCAGTTCTTTCCCGGCAACTCCATTCATTCAATTCGAATTCAGCCCCCGGTTACTTCATTAAAGAAGTGGTCTTCCAGGGAAGGCCGGATGGGATTCACGGAAACCAGGCCGGCGCCGTGGGCAAGGGCATAGGAGATGATTGCCTCCACCTGTTGCGGGCTTGCTGCGCGGAGCTGAAGCCGCTCACCCATAGGGAGCATCTCTTCACACAGCGGCTGGAGACCGGCGGAAATTTCCGCGTTGATGCCGGCCAGCACGATTTCGTGCGCTTCGATCCTGACCTTGAGGATTTCGTGGAGCGCACCCACCTGCTGCAGCCGTCCCCGGTTCAGGATGGCCACGCGGTCGCAGAGGGCCTCGACGTCCGGAAGAATGTGGGAGCTGAAGAATACCGTAACGCCTTGGCTCTTTAGACTCATGATCGCCTGCCGGAATTCTCTTCTGCCGAGCGGATCGAGTCCGGACATGGGTTCATCCAGAAACACCACTTCCGGGTCATTGATCATGGCCTGGGCCAGCCCAATGCGCTGGATCATTCCTTTGGAGAACTTCCGAAGTTGGAGCTTGCCGGCATTCTGCAGCCCGACCTTTTCCAGGAGCGCGCGAACCTTGCCGCCCAGCGCGGGCTGGTGCAGACCGAAGAGCCTGCCGACATACAACAGGAGTTCTTCGGCCGTGAGGTAGTCGTAGAAATAGGGATTCTCAGGCAGGAACCCGATGCGCCGGCGTATCGACACTGATGTCACAGGCTCCCCGAGCACCTGTGCAGAACCCTCGGTCGGACGGATGAGGTCCATCAGCAGCTTCAAGGTGGTCGTCTTGCCCGCGCCATTAGGGCCGAGAAATCCGAAAACCTCGCCCTTCTCCACGCACAGGTTCAGGTGGTCGAGCGCTCGCACGGGATGTTTCTTCCAGAAGCCGACCTGGAAATCCTTTGTCAAACCATTGATCTCAATAATAGCCATATTTTTACAGGAGCCCTTTAGAGTCTTTGCGTCTTCGCGTCTTGGCGGTGAGTCTTGCGACCCAACCTTTACCACAAAGACGCGAAGACTCAAAGACGCTAAAGGCAATTACACATGCATGACGAATGTCCTATAATCACCTGCCATGTATAGAATCGGAATCGACACCGGCGGAACCTTCACAGACTTTATCGCTCTCGACGGGCAACGCATTCGGACGCTCAAGCTCCTTTCGACGCCGTCCAACCCCGCTCAAGCCATTTTGCAGGGTCTCCAGGAGCTTCTGGACGATCGCGAGTGCGACATACGCCACGGCTCGACTGTTGCGACCAACGCCCTGCTGGAAAGAAAGGGAGCGGTCACTGCATTGATCACTACGGCCGGATTCGAGGACATTCTCGAGATCGGCCGGCAGAATCGCCCGAAAATCTACAGCCTCTACCCTTCGCGGCCCGCTCCATTGGTTCCTGCCCGCCTGCGTCTCGGCGCCAGGGAGCGAGTTTTATTTGACGGCAGCGTGCTGGTTCCGCTGCAGCCCGCCGAGCTCCGCGCTCTGGTGAAGAAGCTTCAACGTGCCAAGGTTCAATCCGTCGCCGTCTGCCTCCTTTTCTCTTTCGCCAACCCCACTCATGAGAAACAGATCGGCAGTGCACTCCGAAACTTGAACATTCCCATCAGTTTAAGTCACATCATTCTCCCCGAATATCGGGAGTACGAACGCACTTCCACCACCGTTGTGAACGCGTATCTGGCCCCGGTCATGGGCCGCTACCTGGGCGATCTTGAAGCGGGCCTGCGGTCAAAACGCGCGCCCAGGAACAGGAGCCTGCGCATCATGCAATCCAACGGCGGCACGGTTTCCGCGCGGGCCGCTATCCGGGAACCGGTGAGGACGATCCTGAGCGGGCCCGCGGGTGGGGTCGTCGGGGCATGGGAGGTTGCGCGCCAGGCGGGTTTCCCGAATATCCTGTCCTTCGATATGGGCGGCACCTCAACGGATGTTTCATTGTGCGAAGGAGAGATCCGTATCACCAGTGAATCGGTGATCGCCAACTGCCCGATCGGCGTGCCGGTCATAGATATTCACACGGTCGGAGCCGGGGGCGGATCAATCGCCCGCGTTGACGAAGGGGGCGCGCTGCGCGTAGGTCCTGAAAGCGCCGGAGCCGATCCCGGCCCCATCTGTTATGGCAAAGGGGAGCGGGTCACGGTCACCGATGCCAATCTCTATCTGGGCAAGCTGGACACCGCCTATCCGCTCGGCGGCAAGTTGATGCTCGACGATCGCCGCGTCGAGCCCGCATTCCGGGTGCTCGCCCGGGCCATGGGGGTTGCGAGCCCCGCCGCTGCGGCCCAGGGAGTCGTGGATGTGGCGAATGCCAACATGGAGGCGGCGTTGCGCGTGATCTCGGTCGAGAAGGGCTATGACCCGAGAGACTTCACGCTGGTTACATTCGGCGGCGCCGGGGGGCTGCATGCCGTCCAGCTTGCTGCCAGCCTGTCCATACCGCGCATCCTCATCCCTGAGAATCCAGGCCTGCTTTCCGCTCTGGGTGTCCTGCTCTCGGACAGCGTCCAGGATTTCTCGCGGACCGTGATGCTTGCGAGCCAGGAAGCCGGAAGCCGGGTGTTGGCAGAACGATACCAGGAACTCGAGCGGAGGGGACTTGCCTCGATGACGGCCGAGGGCTTCCCGCCGGAGCGCATCCGGCTGGAACGCTGGATCGACATGCGCTACCGCGGACAGAGCTACGAGCTCAGCTTCCCGTATTCACAGAGCTTCGCTCGCGAGTTTCACCGGCGTCACGAGCAGCGCTACGGCTATGCCGATCCGTCAAGGGAATCGGAGGTCGTGACCATCCGGGTCCGGATCCGGGGCCTGTCTGATAAGCCGCGCATGCCAAAGGACCGCCCCGGAAAGTCCGATTCGAAGCGCGCGCTCATCAAGGAAAAGGAGGTCCGCTTCGAGGGCAAATCCCGCCGCACCAGGATTTACGAGCGGGCCCAGCTGCGCGCCGGCCACCGCATCGTAGGCCCTGCGCTCATCTTCGAGTACAGCGCCACCACTGCCATTCCGCCCGGCCATCGGTGCACCGTGGATGCCTACCGCAACCTCCTCATCGCTGCCGACATCCGACATCCGAAGTCCGACCTCCGACCTTCCTGACGGGTTGTGGAGGCTGAGAAAAAGGCTGATGTCGGTGCAAGCGGAATAACTCTCAATGGCGACAACCTCGAGCCCGTCACGGCTTCTTGGGTCGGAGGACGGAGGTCGGACATCTGGGTCGGAGGTCGGATGTCGAATGTCGAACATCAGGGTCGGAGGTCGGAGGACGGAGGTCGGACATCTGGGTCGGAGGTCGGATGTCGAATGTCGAACATCAGGGTCGGAGGTCTGAGGTCGGAAGTCGGGCCGTTGTGCGTTGGCGGAGCACTTCGTAGAGCGCGATTCCGGCGGCTACACTGACATTGTAGGAACTGACCTTGCCGCGCATCGGGATCGAAGCCAGGAAGTCGCATTTTTCCTTGACGAGGCGGTGCAGGCCGCTCCCTTCACTTCCCACCACCAGGACCGTCGGTCCCGTGAGATCGAGTTTCCACAAGGGCCTGTCCGCCTCGGCATCGATCCCGGCAATCCAATAACCTGCCTCCTTCAGCTGCCCGATGAGCTGCACGGTGTTGGCGCTGCGCGCGACTTTGAGATGAGAGGACGCGCCGGCGCTTGCCTTGACCGCGGCCGCGCTGAGGGGAGCACTGCGCCGCTGCGGGATAAACACGCCGTCCGCGCCTGCGACCTCGGCGGAGCGCATGATGGCACCGAGGTTGTGGGGATCTTCAATCCCATCGAGGACAAGCAGGAGGCCCGGCGAGCCCGCCCGGGCAAGGATCTCTTCGACCCCGAGCACGGGCATTTCGGCGATGTAGCAGAGCGCGCCTTGATGGCGCTCGCCGGCTGACTTGCGGTCCAGCCATGCTTTTTCCTCGACGGATACCGGGATGCGCCTTTGCCGGCTGAGGTCCATGATCTCCCGGAGGCGAGGGTTTTTCTGACCGCGCTCAATGCAGACTTTCTCCACCCTGCCGGCATGCAGCGCCTCAAGGACCGCATTAATCCCGTAAATTATCGCCATTCGACCCCAAAAAAGTAATGAGTAATGAGTGATGAATCAGCAATTGGGCAGCAGGAACAACACCCGCTTTTCACTCATTACTCATCACTCATTACTCATCACTTTTAATACGGCTGCAAGGCGTTCGCGGCATGACATCACGCGCCTGGGCAAGTTCAGCCGGCTCCCTTCTTCATAAATTGGGATCAGTCGATCCAGCTCCGGTCCCGATTCCAGACCGGTGAGCGCCGCGCGAATCGGGTGGAACAGCTGACGCCCCTTCTGGCTGGTGGCTTTCTTGACCTGGCCGACGATCTCCTTGTAGGCGTCGAGCGTGACGACCTCCCGATCGGCAACGAGGCGCGCGAACTCCCGAGCCACCTGGAGCGCAACCGGATCCGCCAGCGCCGCCCGCGCCTTTTCGTCAACCTCCGGCGGGTCCGTGGAAAGGCCATAGATGACCGTCGTTTCCCCCGGCAGCTGGTCAAGGTGGTCAACATGGGATTTCACCGCGTCTACAACCTTTTCGAGCCAGGAAAGCACCGGGGCGTCCGCCTGCGCCGGAATCAACCCGGCGGCGGCGAAATACGGCGCGGCCCGCTCCGCCAGCGCATGAACCGACATTCTGTTGATGTAGCTCCGGTTCATCCAGTCCAGCTTGGCGCTGTCGAAGATGGCCGGGGCCCGCGATACGCGTCCCAGGTCAAACAGCCGGACGATCTCCGCCAGGTCCATGATTTCCTTCCCTTCTTCGGGCGGAGACCATCCCAGCAGGGCGAGATAGTTGGCCAGCGCCTCGGGAAGGTATCCCTGGCTGCGGAACTCCTCTACCGAAGTAGCGCCGTGGCGTTTGCTCAGCTTGCTCCCATCGGGTCCCAGCACGGTCGACAAGTGGGCAAAGAAGGGCACGGGAGCCCCGAGTGCCTCATAGATCAGAATCTGCCTATGGGTGTTCGAGATGTGGCCCTCTCCGCGGATCACGTGGGTGATGTCCATGGCAACATCATCCACTACTACCGAAAAGTTATAGGTGGGGCTGCCGTCGCTGCGCAGGATCACAGGATCGCTGATCTGCGCCGTTTCGATGTCGATGCGGCCGAAGACCAAGTCGGAGAATCCCACCATGCCGGGCCTCACGCGCAACCGCAGCACCGACGCCTTTCCGGACTGCCGGAGCATTTCGATTTCGCCGGGCGCCAGTTCACGGCATTTTCCGGAATAGCGCGGCATCTCCCCGCGAGCCATCTGCTCCTGGCGCACCTGCTCCAACTCCTCCTCGGAACAGAAGCAGCGGAACGCCAGGTTGCGCTCAAGCAGGCGCTCCGCATTCTCTCGGTACTGGCTGTACCGGTCTGTCTGGCGATACGGGCCGCAGGGGCCGCCGTAATCGACGCCTTCTTCCCACTCCAGGCCTAGCCAGCGGAGGTCTTCCATCAGCTGCCTTTCGTACTCCGGCCTGCTGCGCTCCGCATCGGTATCCTCGATGCGCAGGATGAAGGCCCCGCCGTGATGCCGCGCCAGGAGCCAGTTGAACAACGCGGTCCGCACGTTCCCTACGTGGAGAAATCCCGTCGGGCTGGGAGCGAACCGCACCCGCACCTTCCCATTAAGGCTGACTGAGTCCATTGTTCCATCTCATCTGCTTAAAAAGTGATGAGTAATGAGTAAAAGCAGTTGATGCTCCTGCTGTCCAATGGCTGCTTCCCACCTCTTCATTCCCGACTCCTCACTCATTATTCATCACCAATCAGTATCTGTCGCGACATTCCCTCAGCCCGCCAGCCCAGCCCCGGAGGGGCGGAGAGATAATAGCCCCGGGCGCAAGCCCGGGGTTAGGCCCGAAATCTGCGTCAAGCCCCGGAGGGGCGATAGAAAACGGGTATGGACAACAATCTTTCGCCCCTGCCGGGGCTCATTCGATGCAATGTCCTATCCGGGGGCTTGCGCCCCCGGCTACTATCTTGGCGCCCCTCCGGGGCTAGGCCGACACATTCTGCAGCCGAGTTCCGCGACCGAAACTGATTACTCATCACTCATTACTTCGAATAAGGGCGACTGCCTGAGCTGAGATTCCCTCGCCTTGTCCTTCTGCGTTCATGCCCTCCGTGGTCGTGGCTTTGATGCTCACTGCTTCCAGCGGCAGGCCCAGTGATTGTGCGACATTACGCCGCATATCGTCAAAAAAAGGCGCGAGCCGCGGGCGCTGAGCCAGGAGGGTTGCATCGACATTCTGAATCGTCCACCCTGCGCTTTCGACCTTTTCCCTGACCTCACAAAGGAACTCCAGGCTGGGGCGGCCGTAATGGGCGGGATCGCTATCGGGAAAGTGGCGGCCGATATCGCCGAGGGCGGCAGCACCCAGAATGGCATCACAGATGGCGTGGACCAGGGCGTCGGCATCGGAGTACCCCTCCAGCCCTTTCTCATGAGGGATTTCCACTCCTCCCAGAACAAGCTTGCGGCCTTCTACCAGCCGGTGGTAATCGATCCCGTGTCCGATGCGCAGCATAGCGTTCTCTCCAGCAGCCTTTCGCGTCCCTGAATCCTGAGCACGATCCCGCGCAAGGAGGCTTTGGGCGATTTCGAGGTCAAGCGGCCGGGTGATTTTGATATTCTCAGGGGATCCTGCCACCACGGTCACCGGATGTCCGGCCCAGCGTACAACGGACGATTCGTCGGTGCCCTCGAATCCTTCCCGCGCGGCGCGCTCGAGGGCGGACCGGAGTATGGCGGCATGGAAGCATTGGGGAGTCTGGATGGCGTACAACTCTCCGCGGAGCGGAGTCTTAAGAACGCGGCCGCGACGGGAGACGCGCTGGATGGTCTCGGTAGCCGGAAGACCGGGAATGGCGCCCCCGGTGCGGCGCGCGGCTTCCACAACCCGTTCCAGCATCTCACGATCACAAAACGGCCGCACCGCATCGTGGACCAGGATGATATCAACAGCGGGGGGCGTGAGCAGCACGCCGCGGCGCACCGATTCCTGGCGGGTCGGGCCCCCGGCCGAGCAGATTACAGGAACCGTCCAGGACCAGCAGGCGAGCATGGCTTCGGCCAGGGGAATGTGCTCCTCGGGAAGGGCGATGATGACCTGGACAACACTCTCGAGAGCAAGGAGGGATTGAATCGTGCGCACGAGGATCGGCTTGCCGCCCACATGGAGAAACTGTTTCGGCAATGCAGCGCCGATTCTGCTCCCCGTC
>CAYGWQ010000016.1:0-35898 GCA_964353465.1 uncultured Acidobacteriota bacterium
CCGGCACCGGTCCTGCAATTATATCTACACCAGCACAAATGCGTACAAGGTCCAGGCAGAAGCGCCGCACTCCAAGGCCTTCGGCCGAGACGGCAATATCCGCGTCCTATCGGGAACCTTGTCCGAGTCCAAAATCGCGGTTGCCAACGCCTCCCGGGTCTCTTATTATGGGCCTTCGCATCAAGAACAACTCTGTCGGCACCGAATGGGCCGCCGCGGCAAGGGCAGGAAAATCCAAGCCTCCCGGCTCCGGGGCCAAGCCCGATGGGGTCGTGATCTTTGACGGCAACCGCCCTGACGGTTCAAGTTGACACGATAGGCTAAAAAACGGAATAATAGTTTGCTTTATTAAATAAATACCATGGTACTGATTCCTGCCAAGATGGGACGTATTAACAAGCGCGCTTTGCTCGGGCGTTTGCAGCGTGTGGGTCAGGCTTCGCGGGCCGATTTGGCCAAGTCGCTCGGATTGAGCCAGCCGACGGCAGGCAAGATTGCCGACGAGTTGCTCCGCCTGGGCGTGCTTGAGGAAGTCGACGAAGAGGCCGCGGCGACCCAGGGAAGTGTGCGCCGCGCGGTCGATGTCCGGGCCAAGGTCGGGCGTCCGGGGAGGATCTTGCGTCTGAACCGCAGCAGGGCGCGATTTCTGGCGATTCAATTGGGTGTCAGCGAAACCAATCTGGCCGTGCTCCCGGTAGGGGCAGCCCCTGAAGACCGCTGGGGGGTGCAAGTGAAGACGCCGTCGTCGGCGGAAGCATGGGAGCGCCAGCTCAAGATTGCCGCTTCGAAGATACCGCTTGAGGATCCCTGGGGCGTGCTGGTGAGCGTGCCGGGGATTGTCGACGAACCGGGAGCGAAAGTGTTGTTTTCGCCGAATCTGCACTGGACCGAAAGCGCGGATCTCCCGGGATTGATCCATCGGGTGTGGTCTGCGCCGGTGGAGCTGGTGCAGGAGGAGCGGGCGCTGGCGCTGGGCCATCAGTATGTCGACTCCGATGAGGAGGATTTTCTGCTGGTGGATTTCGGCGAGGGAGTCGGGGGCGCGGCAATCGTGGGCGGGAAGCCGTATACGCCTCTGCTGCCGCTCAGCGGAGAATTGGGCCATACTCCGGTGCTCGGCAACCACCGCAAATGCGGTTGCGGCGCCGTCGGGTGTATCGAAACCCTCGTGTCGATGCGCGGCCTAATGCAGAGCTTTGCGGCCGCCCATCCCGAAATGCCGCAAAGATGGGAACAGCTCGCGAAAGTCATGGATGGGGAGAGCATTCCGCCTTGGATGACGGAAACGCTGCGTGCCACAGCCGTCGTGATTTCCGGTGCACTCAATGTGCTGGGTCTGCGACGGGTGATTGTTACGGGCACTCTGACCGAGCTCCCGCCCGCGGTGATGGCAGAACTCTCCCAGGCGATTGTGAAAGGGGCGATGTGGGCGCGCTTCGGCGCCGTGAAGGTCGAGGCCGCGCCCCGGCGCCGCACGGCGGGATTGGTTGCCGTCGGGATTGACCGGCTGGTGCTGCCGATGGAAAAGCATTTCAGGAATGACGAAGGAGTGCCAACTGCCTCAATGTCTAAGAAATCGTCCGGCGGTTGGTTGAGCTATAACGAATGACAGCATAGAGAATGACTATCCTTATGAAGACAAACTTAGGCGTAATCGTCGGAAACCGCGGTTTTTTTCCGGATTGCCTGTGCGATTCGGGACGCAAGCAAATCCTCCAAACTCTCGATACCCTTGGCATCGGGGCCTGCATCCTGCCGGAAACATCGACCAAATACGGTTCGGTGGAATCGCTGGCCGATGCCCAGCAGTGCGCCGATCTTTTCAGGCAAAACGCCGACAAGATCGACGGGATCCTGGTCACGCTGCCGAGTTTCGGCGACGAGCGCGGCGTTGCCAACACCATCCGCTGGTCCGGGCTGAAGGTCCCCGTGCTGGTGCATGCCTTTAACGACGATCCGAAGAACATGACGATTCAGGACCGCCGCGACAGCTTCTGCGGCAAGATGTCGTCATGCAACAACCTGCGGCAATACGGCATCCCGTTCACGCTCACCCGGCTGCACACCGTCAATCCGGACCACCCGAGTTTCGCGCGGGACATGGCCGACTTCATCGCTACCTGCCGCGTGATAAAAGGCCTGCGCAACCTGCGCATCGGCGCCCTTGGCGCGCGTCCCTCCGCCTTCAATACCGTTCGCTACAGCGAGAAGCTACTGGAAAAGTCCGGCATCAGTATCGAAACGCTGGATCTGTTTGAGCTGTTCGGTTGGGTTGACAAAATGAAAGACAACGACCCGCCGGTGCAGGCCAAACTCAAGGAAATCCACAGCTATGTCAGCGCCGGCAACGTGCCGCCGGCGGCTCTCCTCAAAATGGCCAAGTTCGGCGCCGCCGTGGACCGCTGGATGAAGGAGACACGTCTGAGCGCAACCGCCATCCAATGCTGGACGGCGATGGAAGAGTTCTACGGCGTGGTGCCCTGCACGGTGATGAGCATGATGAGCAACATGCTCATGTCCAGCGCCTGCGAGACGGACATTACGGGGACCGTGGCCATGGTCGCCATGGCTACGGCGAGCGGCATGCCGAGCGCTCTCGTGGACTGGAACAATAATTACGGCGAGGATCCGGATAAGGGCGTGATCTTCCACTGCAGCAACCTGCCCAAGGACCTGTTCGTCAATATCAGCGAAACCAAGCCGGTGATGGACTATCAGGCGATCATCGCAGGGACCGTAGGCCGCGAAAACACGTATGGCACGGTGGTCGGGCGGCTCAAAGCATCGCCCTTTACCTATCTGCGCGTCAGCACGGACGACGCTGCGGGCAAGATTCGCGCTTACGTCGGCGAGGGCGAGGTGACGGATGATCCGCTGCAGACCTTCGGGGGCTACGGTGTCGTACGCATCCCGAGGTTCCAGAAGCTGCTCGCGCACATCTGCGAGAACGGCTTTGAACACCACGTCGCCGTCAATCCGGCCAGAATCGCTGCGGGCGTGCGGGAAGCGCTGAGCAAGTATCTGGGTTGGGAAGTTTACTACCACGAATAATCCGAAAAGGAAAAACCACGAAATACACGAAATACACGAAAAATGAGAGGGCGGATGCCGGGAGACTTGGTCGTCGACAAGAGATCGTCGCCGCAAAGAAAGCCGGTGCCGACCACCGCCCCAAGCAACCAGTCTCTGATGATGCTTTCGTGTAATTCGTGTATTTCGTGGTTTCATCTTGATGGCGCAAGAGCCAGGCACACACTATCCGGCCACCATGCCGGCAGCGCGCCTGCATGGGCCTAGCGATCTCCGGCTGGACAACATCCCTCATCCGGGCCGTCCGGGCCGCGGCCAGGTGCTGCTGCGCGTCCGGGCTACTGGTTTGTGCGGCAGCGACCTGCACTCCTACCTGGACGCCCGAATCGGCGCCACCGGGATTCCGGAGCCGCTGATCCTCGGCCACGAGTTTTCCGCCGTGATCGAGGAGGCCGGTCCCGAGGCGCTTGACGGTAATTTCGAGCCCATGCAAGCGGGGACCCGCGTTGCGGTGGATCCCGCACAACCCTGCGGCCAGTGCTCACTCTGCCGTGAAGGCCACCCGAACCTTTGCTGCCGGCTCCGTTTTTGCGGCAACTATCCCGATGGCGGCAGCCTGTGCGCATGGATGCATGTGCCGGTGCACAGCTGCTTCCCGGTGCCGGCGGAGATCGACGATGCCGCCGCGGCGCTGCTGGAGCCTCTGGGAGTTGCCATGCATGCCGCAGATTTGGCGCGCCTGCGCGTGGGTTCCAGCGCGGCCGTTCTGGGAGCAGGGCCGATTGGGCTTCTCATTCTGCAGATGGTGAAGCTGGCGGGAGCTGATCCGGTTTTTGTCACCGACCGGTTCCCCTGGAGGCTGGAGCTGGCCCGCAAGTTCGGCGCCATCCCCTTCCATTGCGAAACGGAAGATGCGACGCGGCGGATTCTGGATCAGACCGGCGGTCTGGGCGTGGACGCGGCTATCGAAGCCGCGTGGGGCGGAAGTTCGGTGGAACAAGCTGCCGAAATCGCAAAGCCCGGCGGCTGCGTGGTGCTGGTCGGCATCCCATCGGACGACCGGCTCGGCATGAGGCATTCCACAGCGCGCCGCAAAGGCCTGACCATCCTGCTGAGCCGCCGCATGAAACACACCTACCCGCGCGCTCTCCGCCTGGCGCAAAGCGGGCGGGTGGATCTGCTCGGCCTCGTCAGTCATCGGTTTCCCTTGCAGCGCGCGGCAGAGGCGTTCCAACTCAACACTCAATATCGAGACAACGTGACGAAAGTGATCATCGACAACAAACCATAACTGACATGGCAGGATTCCTATGAGCGCAAAATATGTCATCGGTCTGGATTACGGCACCAACTCGGTGCGCACCCTCCTCGTCAATGTCGCCAACGGCCGGGAAGTCGCCACGGCGGTCTGGGCCTATGAACACGGCACCGCCGGCGTGATCCTGGCGCGCGACCCAAACCTGGCCCGCCAGCACCCGGCCGACTATGCCAAGGGCGCGCAGGTCAGCATCCGGAAAGCGCTTGCGGAAGCAAAGAGAAATGTGCGCGGTTTCAAACCGGAACAGGTCATCGGCATCGGCGTCGATACGACTGGCAGCACTCCCTTGCCGGTCGACCGGGACGGCCATCCTCTTGCCTTCCAGAAGAAGTTCGCCAATCATCCCGCTGCCATGGCGTGGCTGTGGAAAGACCATACCGGGGTAGCCGAAGCCGCTGAGATCACCGAGCTGGCAAAAAAGATCCGGCCGCACTATCTCGCTAAATGCGGCTCCACGTACAGCAGCGAATGGTTTTTCAGCAAGATCCTGCATTGCCTCCGCACCAGCCCTGAAGTCTTCGACGCTGCTTACAGCTGGATCGAGTGCGCCGACTGGGTGCCCGCCATGCTCACCGGCACCGAGGCGCTCGACCGCCTCACGGTGGGAGTTTGCGCTGCCGGTCACAAAGCGATGTACAACCGCGGCTGGGGCGGCTATCCCGATGCGGAGTTTCTGTCGCAGCTCGACCCGAAACTAGGCGAATTGCGCGCCCGGCTGCCGCAAGAAGCGCACACGATCGACCGCGCCGTCGGCGGCTTGACCGGGGAGTGGGCCCGCCGCACGGGCCTGCCTGCCGGCATTCCGGTGGCGGTGGGTGCCTTTGATGCCCACCTCGGCGGAGTAGGCGCCGGCATCGCCCCCGGCACGCTGGTCAAAATCATCGGGACAAGCACCTGCGACATGATGGTGGCGCCGGTCGGCCAGGAGCTGGCAGACATCCCCGGGCTGTGCGGCATCGTCGAAGGGAGCATCCTGCCGGGGTATTACGGTCTCGAGGCAGGACAATCCGCTGTGGGCGATATCTTCAACTGGTTTGTGAACTATATCCAGCCGGGCGGCCGCAAGGCCGGCTCCCACGAGGCCCTGTCGGCCGCCACCGCCAAGCTGGCCCCCGGCGAGTCCGGACTGCTGGCTCTGGACTGGAATAACGGCAACCGCACGATCCTGGTGGACCAGCGCCTCACCGGCCTCCTGATCGGGCAGACACTGTACACCACTCCTGCCGAGATCTACCGGACGCTCATCGAGGCAACGGCTTTCGGCGCCCTGACGATCATCAACCGCTTCGAAGAGTACGGCGTGAAAGTGGAGCAGATCGTCAACTGCGGCGGCATTGCAGAAAAAAATCCGCTCGTCATGCAGATCTACGCCGATGTGACCGGGCGGCCTATGAAAATCTCCCGATCGGCGCAGACCTGTGCGTTGGGTGCCGCCATTGCCGGCGCCGTTGTCGCAGGCGCCTATTCCGAATATCATGCTGCGCAGAAGACCATGACCGGTCTCAAGCCGCGTGTGTTCAAGCCGAACCCGAAGGCGCACGAGGTCTATCGCGAGCTTTATGTCCTGTACCGGAAATTGCACGACGCCTTCGGCATCCGGGACTGGACCGGCAATCTCCACGACGTCATGAAGCAACTGATCGAAATCCGTAGCCGCGAAAGGTGAAACCACGAAATACACAGCGCGAGCGCAGTTGGTGCTTTGGAGTGCGGTGGCTTGCCACCGCTTTTCGGAGCGAAATCCTCTGAAAGCGGCAGCAAGCTGCCGCACTCCAAAGCCGCTTCGCGGCTTCCGCGGCCGTTTAGCCGAGGTCATGGCACCAAAACATAAAGTCGGAGTGATATGCTGCGAATAGAATGCCGTAATGTATTTCGTGGTTTGGTGAAAAATGTTGGAGCAAATTAAAGAGCAGGTGTGCAAGGCCAATCTGGATCTGGTATCGGCGGGGCTGGTGCTGCAGACGTTCGGCAATGCCAGTGCATTGGACCGCAGCAGCGGCCATGTCGTCATCAAACCGTCGGGCGTGCCCTACGAAGGGATGAAGCCGGAGCACATGGTCGTCGTCTTACTGGAGAACGGCAAGGTCGTCGAAGGCGGACTCAATCCGAGCTCCGACACACCGACACATCTCGTTCTCTACCGGGCCTTCGCCGGCATCGCCGGGATTGTGCACACACACAGCCTCTATGCGACCGCCTGGGCGCAGGCTCAACGCGAGATTCCGGCGCTGGGCACGACACACGCCGACTACTTCCACGGTCCGGTTCCCTGCACCCGCCTCATGACGGCGGCGGAGATCCGGACCGACTATGAGGCGAACACAGGACATGTCATCGTAGAACGCTTCGCCGGCCTGAATCCGTTTGATTTCCCCGGCGGATTGGTTGCCAGCCATGGTCCGTTCACCTGGGGCGAGTCGGTCGAGCAGGCTGTATACCACGCCATCATTCTCGAGCATCTTGCCCGGCTGGCAAGCGAATCGCTGCGCCTGCAGCCCGGGCTCGAACCGATGCAGCGAGCGCTGCTCGATAAGCATTTTTTCAGGAAGCACGGCCGCAATGCCTACTACGGCCAGCGGGGACCGTCGCATGCGACCGTCAAGTCAACCAAGCAGGATTAACCACTAGCCATTCAATAGGCCAAACCATGGGAAAAGCACTCAATCGGACCATTATCTTCAGCGCCATGCTCTGCGCAGCCTTGTTGGTCGGCTGCACCCCGGCGCCTCAACCTCAACCACAGCCTCAGCCCAAGAGCTCTATCGTTAAAGAGTCATTCGGCACGAAGGAGGGTATCCAGGTGGATCTGTACACGCTGCGCAATGCAAAGGGTCTTGAGGCCAAAGTCACCAATTACGGCGGGATCGTGGTGTCCCTCAAAGTGCCCGACCGCAACGGCCAGTTCGGCGACGTTGTCCTCGGATTCGACTCGCTCGCGGATTACCTCAGCCCGGAATATGCCAAGAGCAATCCGTACTTCGGCGCCCTGATCGGACGCTATGGCAACCGCATCGGCAAAGCCAAATTCAAACTGGCCGGCAAGGAATGCTCACTGGCGGCAAACAATGGGGCCAATCATCTCCATGGCGGCGTCAAGGGATACGACAAAGTCGTATGGGAAGCCCAGCCCCGCGAGGGCGAAGAGCCGGCCCTGGAATTGCGCTATCTGAGCAAGGACGGCGAAGAAGGCTATCCTGGCAATCTCAACATCACAGCCGTGTACACTCTTACCAGCGACAATGGCTTAAAAGTCGACTTCACCGCCACTACCGACAAAGATACGGTGGTGAACCTGACGCACCACTCCTACTTCAACCTTGCCGGCAAGGGCGATATCCTGGGCCATGAGGTGATGATCAACGCCGATAAGACCACGCCGGTCGACAGCGGCCTCATTCCCACAGGCGAGCTGCGCCCCGTGAAGGGCACGCCCTTCGACTTCAACACGCCCACCGCAATCGGCGCCCGCATCAACCAGAACGGTGAGCAGCTCAAATTCGGCAAGGGCTATGATCACAACTGGATCATCAACAAACCCGTCGGCGAGCTCGGCCTCATGGCGCGGGTCTACGAACCCTCCACCGGCCGGTTGCTGGAAGTGCTCTCCACGGAGCCGGCACTGCAGTTTTACTCCGGCAATTTCCTGGACGGCACGCTCAAGGGCAAAGGCGGCTGGGTGTACCAGTTCCGCAACGGCTTCTGCATGGAGCCGCAGCACTACCCGGACTCACCGAACAAACCTGACTTCCCATCCACCGTCCTGAAGCCGGGCGAGACATACCGGAACACCATCCTTTATCGCTTCAGCGCCAAATAATCCATGTCGCGATATGTCGTTCAAGCCCTTGCGACATAGCCCCGGAGGGGCCGAGAGATAATAGCCGGGGGCGCAAGCCCCCGGCTAGGATGCTGCAATTAACGAGCCCTGGTAGGGGCGAAAGGTTTTTGTCCGCGACCGTTTACTATCGCCCTTCCAGGGCTCCGCGCTGATTTCTGGCCTAACCCCGGGCTTGCGCCCGGGGCTATTATCTTTCCGCCCCTCCGGGGCTTGCCTATCGACCGAACGAGTTTCGCGACAGAAACTCGATATGGACAGCAAAGACCTCGAAGAAAAAATATATTTACTTTGAGGTCTTCGAGGTCTTCGTGGTTCACTTTTTCTTTTCTGCCCCTTCCCGCCTTGCTACTCTTACTGTCTGAATCACAGATATTGGCATATCATTCATTATGAAGTATCGTCAGGTCAAACCTTGCTGCGGAGAAATCCATGAGAACCCGAACAAAAAGATCCCTGGCCATCCTCCTGGTGCTGGGCGCCTCAGCCCTCGCCGTGGCAGCGTACGCGCTGCAGGCCCAGGATCCGCTGGTGGCAGCCAGGAAACACTACTCCCTGGCACAGGAGTACCTGAGAAAATATGACCGCGACCAGGCCCTGCGTGAGCTGAAATCGGCTATTCAGCTTGTGCCGGAACTCGTCGAAGCCCACAACGATTACATCACCAACAGCAGGAGCAAACCGCCTGAAATCGTTGCGGAGTATGAAGACTACTTGAAACAGCATCCGCAAAACCCCGCTTTCCACTACCTGGTCGGACGTGCCTACTACAAAGCCGGCCGTGCCAAAGAAGGAGCGGCTGAGTATCAGAAGGCCTTGGAGCTCAGCCCCGGGTACAGCTGGGCTCTTCTGGAGCAGGGCAATGAGGTATCCAAGGCCGGCGACAGAGCCAAGGCCGGAGAGTATTTTGAAAAGGCCCGCGCGCAGGCCGGGGAAAGCACAGTGCTGCACATGGCCCTGGCGAACCGGCTGAACTCAGTGCAACGATATGAATCGGCGATCGCCGAATCGCAACGCACCCTGCAACTGGATCCAACCTGTTTTGACGCCTACCTGGCCCGATGGAAGGCAAAACTCGGCCTCACTTCCGCCTCGGATATGACACAGACCGAAGTCATTCAGGACATCAAGAGCCTGGCTGCCAGATACCCTAAAAATCCGAAAGCACTACATGCGGCCATGCGGGGTTATGGGATCTTTTTCGAGGACAAAGAGGTAGGGCGGGTCAGGAAGACGATCCTTGCCATGGATCCGAACTTCTTCGCGGGTGGCGCCCGCTATATGGTCACAACCGTGAAGGGGGAGCAGTTGGAATTCTCCGGCTCCTTTATCGACCACTTCATGGATGCGAGGGGACTGGAAAATCCCAAGGCACAATTGGCGGCATATAAGAGGATTGAGGGCGAAACCAACGATCAGAATTTCAAACTCTACGGCCTGTACATGGACGAGGCTCGGACGTATTTGAAGCTCGGCGACCTGGCGAATGCCGAGAAACTGTATGACCTCCTGGAGAAAGCCGGGCTCAATTCCAGCAATGCCAGCATGGTGGGGCTGCAAACCAGGCTGGCAGAGGCCTATATCGACCGCAAGGTAAAGCTCGACCTTGCACAGAACTACCTCGCAGATGCTGTCGCGTCATCCCGGAAGTCGATCGCACAGCCTGAGGTGGCGCGGGGAAGCGCGTCGGCATATCAAAAGCAGGGCCTCTCCCAGTTGCTCTATACCCAAGGTCGCCTCTTCATGGCACAGGGAAAGCCCGGAGAGGCAATTTTCCCGCTCGAGGAATCCATCAAACTTGCAGAGAGAGAATCCACCGCTCTTGATCTGGGTTTGGCCTATGCAACGCTGAACCGGACGGAGGAGGCGATCAAGATGCTGATTGCGGCCTGCGCTTTTGAGGGCGCCCGGCAGAAAGAGGCGCGGACCACACTGGAACGCATCTACGGTGACAGGGAAAAAGCCAGGCCGCTGACAGCCATGCTGAATGAGGCTGTCGAACGGCGCAAGGCAATGGCCGCGGAGGAGGCCAAACGCTCCGGCCAGACCAGCGCCCTGGTCGGTAAGGCTGCGCCCCCCTTCACGCTCACTTCGATTGCCGGCCAGAAAGTGAATCCTTCCGACCTTCAAGGCAAGGTCATACTGCTGAATTTCTGGGCGACGTGGTGAGGGCCCTGTGGTGCGGAGTTTCCGCACCTGCAAAAGATACAGAACGAGTACAAGAACAAGGGTGTGACCGTGGTGATGATCAGCATCGACGAGGAAGATTTCCTGGTTCCCCTGTATCTTAAGAAAAAGCCTGCTTCCGCCGTGATGCTGCTGTCCAGGGATCAGAGAAAGCCGATCAGCGATGCTTACGGAGTGAATGGAATCCCCGCAAACTTCATCATTGATAAAGCCGGCATCGTGCGCAACTACGGCGCAGGATTCGGTCAGGGCACGGAGAAGAAGCTGCGCGACTGGATCGAAACGGCACTGGGTATCAGCCCTCCTGCCGGCAGCTCAAAATAAAGACGCAGTCGCATTCAAAAAACGAACCACGAAATACACGCAATGCCAGAAACCCGTTTCGTAGATTTTGAGGTTACGGTTTGGCTGGGGCGTTGCGATGCTTTTTCCGGCAAAAATCCGTCCTGACGGACCTGAAAATTCTATTTAATTTCGTGTATTTCCTTATGAATTATTCTTCAACCTGTGGTGGCCTCGTTGAACCGGGAAATTGAGTTACCGTTTGCAGGAATGTCGAATTGTTGCCAACGACGCAGGAAACCCCCGAGCGATAAAACAGGAAGCAAGCTGATCAAGTAAGCCCGTAGGAACAGGCCTGGCCAGCTGCGTTTCCGGCTTGCGACAGAGGATTTCAGTTTATTCCGTGCCCCGCGCGGACCATGGAGCGCGGGAGCGCCTTGCAAGGTGTCGGTCCTCAGGATGCGCTACTTTGCGTCTCGATTAATAGCGTCGCCCTCTTTTTAGATTAAAAAACTTTCTTAATATATTTTGGCTAAAATGCTTGACGGGAAATTTCCGCTGCATTAGCATAGCACTACCTTGGCATCGATTTTTGGGGCTGCATCAGAATTGAAGACCACCACAAAATGAAGGTGTATTTCCGTACTTCTTTTCAGGGAACGGGTGAAAATCAGCAGGAACTTTTTGGAGGCGATATGCAGAGGTCTGTATTGCGCGTAATGGCAATATCGGTGCTTGCCGGGATGATGCTTTTCTCGGCATCCTTGGCGAGTGCTCAGATAGGGAGCACAGAGCTGCGCGGAGTTGTTAAAGATCCGTCCGGCGCTGTGATTCCAAACGTCGCTCTGACGGTAAAAGACAAGGCCACCGGGCTCGAAAAAACCACAGTGAGCGGCGCCGATGGCGCTTACCAGTTCACAGCCCTGGTAGGAGGGACGTACCAGTTAACTGCTGCGGCAACCGGCTTCCAGACAGCCATTGTCGATGGGATTGTACTCAATTCGGGACGCGTCACCGATATTCTCGTCCCCATGAAAATCGGTTCGGTGAGCACGACTGTCGAGGTTACGGCTGCCGGTGTGCAGCTGGAGATAACCTCGAACACCATCGGCAACACCATCAAGAATACCAACATCCAGACCCTGCCATATTCAAGCCGCGATTCGCTGTATTTTGCCCTGCTGATGCCGGGGGCGAATTCGGCCGGTGGGGATCGCTACACCACCTTCAACGGATTGCCGAACGCATCCTTGAATATCACCGTGGATGGGATCAACAACAATTCGCAACGGTTCAAGAGCGGCGGCACGAGCTTTTTCCAGTTTGCCCCGACGCGTATCGATGCGATGGAGGAGGTGACGGTTCAGACAAGCGGGATGGGCGCCGAATCCGCCGGCCAGGGCGCCATGTCGATTCAGATGGTTACCAAGCGCGGCACGGAACAGTACCATTTCCGGCTGCTGGAGCAGTGGCATAATGAATTTCTGAACGCATGGCCGTACATGACGAAGCTCGCCTATGCTTACGACAAAACCCAGTTTAAACCGAAGACGAGGCAGAACTATGCGGTGGGGAGCGCGGGCGGGCCGGCGCTTCATTTTATCCCTTTCCTGAAGGACAAGCTGTATTTCTTCGCCTATTTCGAGGCCAATCCGCAGCCGAGCACCAGCCGGCGCTCTAACACCATGCTACAGCATGAAGCCTTGACGGGAACGTACCGGTTCATCGACAAGAGCGGCGTGACGAAAACGCTGAATGTACTCGACGTCGCCGCCCAGAATGGTTTACGGAGCGCGATCGATCCTACGATCAAGGGAATGCTGGACCAGATCACGGCGACGGAATCGACGCCGGGCACCAGTTTCCAGGACAGCACGACGTATCCTTTCCAGCGGACGATGTACTGGAACTACAGCCCATACTCCCGCGCGTTTTACCCGACAGTGCGCCTGGATTATCAGATCACTCCGGGCATTTCCTGGCACGGGGCATGGAACTACCGGGATTCACTATTTGACGGGGCCCCCAACTATCCGGGAGAGGAAGCATTCAAGAGTTCATTCTATCAGGACGTAAGTACGGCGAACGTCTGGGTCATCAGCAACGCGGTGGATTGGACGATCTCTCCTAGAATGGTCAACAATTTCACCTTCGGAAACCAGATGAACTGGGAGCTGTTCGCCCCTGGATATGATATCCACAGGTGGCCGAACGACGTGCGCATAAGCCTGCCGTTCTACCAAAACCTCAGTAACAACAGCGCCGCCCCCTACATCTCCACCTATGCCCGGGATGACCGCAACAATCCGGTGTGGGAAGTAAAGGATAACCTGAGCTGGGTCAAAGGCCGGCACTTGATCAAGTTTGGCGGATCCTTCCTGTACACCAATTACTGGTCGAAATGGTATGGCAACGCTTCTGGATTGACGATCCCCAACCTGGGTGTAAGAGACGACGACCCGGCCTACAACGTCTTGTACAACGCCATGCTTGCCGCTAACGCCAGCACAACCACAAACGACATGAGCAACGTCAGGAGCCTGTATGCGATGCTGACCGGCCGCCTCAGCGGCATCACCACCACGCAGAACGTGAATCCGGATACTCTGAAATTTGAGAAGTTCGCCCCGGTTCCAACCAGCATCGGTTTCAAGACCATGGGGCTATATGCGAGTGATTCTTTCCGGCTGACCCCGCAGCTGACGCTGAATTTCGGACTGCGTTGGCAGCTGGACGGCACGATTCATGGAACGAAACCGATCTATACCATGGCGACCGAAGGGAGCTTCTGGGGGCCGTCACAGGGCAACTTCCAGCCGGGCGTGCTGGGCGGCAACATGAATCCGGGATTTGCCATCAACTCCAAGACCTACAACGCGGATCTCATCAATCCGGCGCCGAGCCTCGGGATCGCCTGGAACCCGAACGTCAGCGAGGGCATCCTGGGGAAGATCTTCGGCGGCAGCAAGACGGTCATCCGGACGAGCTTCAACATGACCTACTACAACGAAGGGCTGAACGCGATAGGCAACTACCTCTCCGCGGGGACCCAATCCGTCACCTCAACCGCAAACGTCGATTTCGCGCCGGGCACCCTGTTCCTCAGCAGCCCTGCTCCGACGTTTTCGAAGAATCCTACGGAATTCGGCCTGCCGATGCCGCTGTCCGATTATGTGCTCAAAAGCGGCCGAAGCATCAATTACTTCAACCAGGACCTGAAATCGCCGTACACATCCAGTTGGACTTTCGGCATTCAGCGGGAATTGGCGAAGGGACTGGTGCTCGAAGCCCGCTACGTGGGCAACAAGTCGACGCACATGTGGCACATGCAGAATCTCCACGAAATCAACATCGTTGAGAACCATTTCCTGGAGGAGTTTGTCAATGCCCAGAAAAACCTTGCTCTCAACCGGGCTGCCGGCGTGACGAGCTTTCAGAATCGGAACCTGGCGGGTCAGGTGGCGCTGCCCATCCTCGAAACCGCGTTCGGGGCCAACGGGTCAATACCAGCTCTGAGTTCAGGTTCCTCGTGGACGAGCAATACTTTCATTCAGTATCTCGATCGCGGACAGGCGGGAAGCTTTGCGGGCGATCTGGGGAACACCAATAATCCCAGCCCGTATTGCCGGCTCGTCGGCGGGAACTTCGCTCCCTGCGCGGCGCTCGGCTACACGACCGTGACGAAATACCCGATCAACTTCTTCAAGGCGAATCCCTTCGCCAGCAGCCTGAATCTTCAAGATTCGAACGGCGACAACAACTACAACAGCTTGCAGGTAGAATTGCGGAAATCCTATAGCCGCGGTCTGATGTTCAACTTTGCCTATACGTGGAGCCACGCGCTGGGCACCCAGGGGAACGAGCAGGGCCAGGCCGCCGAGGACACCTGGATCACGCTGCGTGACGCCAGGTTAAGCTATACCAATACCGGCTTCGACCATCGCCACAACATCACGACCTATTGGCAGTATGATCTGCCGATGGGCCCGGGGCGCTTCTTCAGCCCGTCAAACGGGATTCTGTCCCGGATCGTCAGCAACTGGCAGATCGGCGGCATTCACCGGTTCATCTCCGGTGCGACCCAATATCTGACCGGGGGCTATGCTACCTTCAACAACCTGGGGGCTTACGGCGGCGTCGTGTTCGGGAACGGATTGACCGCCGATAACCTCGTGGATCGCCTGAATACGATCGTGGGCGAATACGATTATTCGTGCCGGTGCTTCCACACCAACGTCGCCGACATCCAGCAGTCGAACCAGGCGGTCAATCCCGCGTACTATAAGGATGGCAACACCCCTGGCGTCATCGGCTACTCTATTCCTTATAAAGCCAAGTGGAGCTATCAGCTCGACCTGAGCGTCACCAAGGCGATCCCCATCACCGAGCGCGTCAAGATGGGGCTCAAGCTGGACATGTTAAATTTCCTCAACTACCCGTTCCAGACTGGTTACGGGACGCTTTCGACTACGAGCACGTCTTTCGGCCGGTTGAGCTCATTCGGCGGAACGCGTACCATGCGTATCCGTGCCTATATCGATTTCTAGCCAAACCGCGGAGTGCAGGCGCAAAAGCAGCGCCCGCACCTCGCATCGAAAAAAGGGGCATAGGAACCAGGTTCCTATGCCCCTTTTTTCTGCTCCGAAAACACCGACCTCCGACCTCAGAGTTCCGACCTCCGACCTGTGGATTGGTGCATCGAACCGGCACAGGGTAGGCCCCGGCCGCCGGACGGGGTTTGGGATGATGCGGTGAGGGAAGGAAGATCGCCGTCTGGCATCCGGCGCCCACCTGGCGCCGGGCCCCCCTGGCCACCTTGCCATTTTCATGCGTCACAGGGTGCGCCACGGCGCATGAGAGGCTGCTCTAGAGCTTGATCAAACTATGATCGGCTTTCTGCCTCCTGCATTCGTAGTACTACCCTCCAACTTCGTGTTTTTTTGACACAATTTCGTGAGGAAGGAGAAAAGCAGGCTAGATTTCCAGCTTACCGTCGACTGTCATATCGGCCAGCTTGAAAACGAATTTGTAGTCGTTTTCCCCGATCCTGATCAGGAGCGTGATCTCCTTGTCCTCGAGTGCTGCCGTGGGTCTTCCCCCCACTTCGCGGGCAAACAGCAGCGTCAAGGAACCGCGCCTGCCGCTCGGCATGACCAGGTCCGCCAAGGGGATCTTTTCCCTATTCTTCTTCTGCAAGAAGGTCTTTTGCTTGAATGCGGCGATGGCTTCCGCCTGGCCTTCCCCCCGGCCGCCGCCCAGCACCGGACCGTTTACGAATATCTCCAGATTCGGCGGCTGGTAGTTCAGTACCTTGTCGGTCTCTTCCTTGGGGGTTTCCGGGAGTTCCAGAATCGTTTTGCGCACGATGGCCTGGCGCACAATCCGCGAATTCCAGGTGATGTATACAGGCGTCGAGTAGGTCGGATTCGGACTGCGCGAAGAACTGCGGCCGCCGCCTGGATCGGCAGGTACCAGCAGCAACACATGGGTCCAGGGCGATTTTTTCTCGAGGATTTTTCCTACCTCCGCGGCAGTCCACTCCGTATAAGGTTTGACCACCCAGAAATCCTTCGGCCCGCCATAGGCAAGAACTATGAGCAAAAGGGACGCACCGGCAACAGCCGCACACACAGCACCACGATTTTTCATCGCCACCTCCGCTGGGTTTCTCCAGAAGACCGGCGCCATTATAGCCTAGCTTGACTGCGCTGGCGAAACGCTGTTCTGATTACTTGCTGGTGGAGCTACCAGTTCGACATGAGCTTGAACAAGGAGATCCCCATCACCGAACGCGTGCGGATAGGCTTTAAAGCAGTGGCGCTGAATATGCTCAACCATCCGTGGCAGACAGGACGCGGCAGCAGCAGCCTCACGGCTACGACGTTCGGCCGGTTGAGCTCGTTCGCCGGCCCGCGCGCCATCCAGCTCCGCGCGTACATCGATTTCTAAACGCCGCGCGGCGGCTGCGGTAGATACAATCCAACTTTTTCACCAAGCGCTCCGGCCACCGCCGGAGCGCTTTCTTTTTGCAGTGCAGCGCTTCTGCGCCGCTTGGTGCCCCAAACCCGCGGCTCGATTTATTCTGTCAATGAACGCCGGGAAGCTTCCGTCTCCTGCGAGGTGCCGCGATTCCTGAGCGTCGCACCACCCTGCAAAAGGGTATTCTTTCCTCGAAAACCAGTGGGCCACGCTCACCCCGCGCCGATCGGCCGGCCACGATCCTGCCGGGATCTTCTTTCACAGCCGTGGATTAGCCGGCTGCGTGCGCGGTCGATTGAGTGTCCCGGAATATGGCATGGCAGTTGCCTCCATTAAAAGGAAAAGCTTTCTTCTATTGCACTCACGGGGAGGTCGACATATGCAGAACGCAACGATAACAAAGCACTTTATGTTTGTGACCGCAATCCTTCTGTTGCCTTTGATTGCAGCGACATCCATGACAATCCCGGCCCGGACGCAGCAAAATGCCTATCATGATCACGACAATGACCCCATCAAGACCGGCTATGCGGTCGTTACCCCCACCTCTTCAGCCACCGAGGGCTTGGTGGTTTTCGCAACTTTCGGCGAGCGCCACGGGACCGCCTCCACCCAGGCCGGCGTCCTTCCTTCCGAAATGACCGACCATGCGATGCTGTTTGTCAGTACCTGCGGCCGCCTTTCCAGGAACCTTGGAGTGGCCATTGCGAATCCGGGCCCAACAGTTGCCAATGTGATTCTGACATTACGGGACGGCGAAGGAACCACGGTTGCGACGAAAACGTTCGAGGTCGAATCACTGACCCAGGCGGCAAGGTTTGTCACGGAACTGTTTGACACTCATCCCGCCATTGCGAGGGATTTTACCGGCACATTGGATATTGCCTCGGATGAGCCGGTTGCTATCATCGGTTTGCGATTTCGCGGCGAGAATTTCAGCACCCTGCCTGCCACGAACCTTTCATCGCCCATTCCCGTCCCGGTCATCAGCACAGGAGTCGGCGGAGCCGCTGCAGTCATTCTGGCGCAATTTGCCACGGGAGGCGGCTGGGCCACCGAAATCGTGATTGCCAACTCCGGTTCGGATGATTTGACAGTCCGTGTGGATCTTTTCGGACAGGATGGCAATCCGCTGGTCGCGACCCTGAACGGCGAATCGAAGAACAGCTTCACGGGTATCCTGGTTCCCAAAAGCGGTGTTGTGACCTTGGCACCCAGAAATTGGGACGGCGACAGCGACTTTTAGCCAGGGATCGTCCCAAAGTCAGACATCCGACCTCGGACACCCGACCTCGGCATAGGTGGGGCGAGGTCTTTGGAGTGCGGCGCTTGTGCGCCGCTGTGAATCCCGGCCTGTGGCCTGGCGCGTTGCACCAAAAGCGGCGCAGAAGCGCCGCACTCCAAGGCGCCTTCGGCGCAAGTCATTTTTCGTTCGGCAGGCCTTCGGACCTTCTCTCATATCGAGTGCGTCAAGCAATGCCGTCCAACAAGCCGCTTCTTCGCTTGACTCCCTTACCGCTTTACCACTATGGTTTTCGTGAACAGCGATCCACATTCGTTGGGAGGTGAAGCATGGGTTTCCGACCTTGTTCGCGGAATCTATTGTGCCTCGTCGCATCTTCATTCTTGATCTTTGTCGGCTGTGTCAAAAACCCGGTGACGGGCGGCCGCCAGCTGGCATTGATCAGCGAAAGCCAGGAGATCGCCATAGGCGAGGCTTCTCATCCGGAAGTCCTGGCCGAGTTCGGCGCCATCGACAACCCAGCCCTGCAGGAGTATTTCAGCCGGATCGGGATGGGAATCGCGAAAGTATCGCATCGTCCCGACCTTCCCTGGCACTTTACCGTCGTCGATACCGATGTGGTCAATGCCTTTGCCATACCGGGCGGCTACATCTATCTGACGCGCGGGATCCTGGCTAACATGAATAACGAAGCCGAGATGGCCGGCGTGCTCGGCCATGAAATCGGCCATGTGACGGCGCGTCATTCCGTGACCCAGCTTTCACAGCAGCAACTGATGGGCCTCGGCTTGACCCTCGGCTCCGTGTTCTCCCCGACGTTTCGCAACCTGAGCGGCCTGGCGGAAACCGGATTGTCGATCCTCATGCTTAAATACAGCCGGGACCATGAGCGCCAGAGTGACCAGTTGGGCGTGCAGTACATGGCGCAGGCCGGCTACGACCCGGAACAGATGAGCAAGTTTTTCCAGGTATTCGTGAGCATGCGTGAAGAGAGCGGCAGCGCCATCCCCAATTGGCTGTCTTCCCACCCCGCGCCACCGGATCGCATCGAGGCAACCGCAGCAGCGGCCATCCGTGAAAAGAGCCAGAATCCGCAGCGCGCCTACCTGATCAATTCGGAGGGATTCCTCCCGCGGCTGGAGGGTCTCGTGTACGGCGAGAATCCGCGAGAGGGTTTTGTCGAAGGAGGCAGGTTCGTCCACCCGGATCTGCGCTTTCAGTTTGACGTGCCGCAAGGATGGAAAGTGGAGAACACCAAGAGTTCCGTGGTGATCACGGACCCCAAGGGCGGCGCGGCGCTGCAGCTTGCCATGGCGTCTCCCGAGGAAGGGCAATCGCCGGAAGCCGTGGCCCGCAATATCGGCAGCCAGCAGGGAATTCAATTAGTGGAGGGTGCTGCCACGCAGCTGAATGGCAATCCGTCGTTTTTCGGACGCTACCGTGCCCAGACCGACAGCGGCATCCTCAGCGTCACGGCAGCCTTTATCAGCTACGGGGGCCACATATACCAGTACGCCGGCCTGACACCCGAGGCCAGCTATGCCAGCTATTCCGGAGCATTCAATGCGAGCCTGCGGAGTTTCCGGGAGTTGACCGACCGGAGGATCCTCGACGTTCAGCCGGATCGGGTCAGAATCTATCGTGCCCGGGGCGGCGAATCACTCCGCAGCCTGGCGGGGTCCTCAGCAAAGTCACGCATCACCCTGGAGGAGCTGGCGCGTCTCAACCGGATCGATCCCGATCAGAAGCTGGCTGCCGGCGCGGCCGTCAAGCTGATCACGCCTGGCAGGTAAAAAAAGCGAACCACGAAATACACGAAATACACGAAAGGTTCTTATTCGGAAATTTCGTGTATTTCGTGGTTTCCTAGTGGAGGTCGATCAGGCGGCGGATGGCCTCTTCCAGGGAAATGAGCTCCGTCAGCTCGCCGCCACGCTCCTTCCACTCCAGCTTCTCGCCGGTTCGGGTGGAAACCACCAGCCGGATGGGAACCCCAATCAGGTCGGCATCGCCAAACTTGGAACCGGCCAAAGCATCGCGGTCATCCCACAGCACATTGACCCCTGCGCGCTCGAGCCTGGTGTGGATCTCAGCGGCCCGGTCGTCAACCCCCGGTAATGAGATCAGGTGTGCCAGGAAAGGCGCGACACGCCTGGGCCAGAGGATCCCTTTCTTGTCGTTGTGCAACTCGACGATGGTCGCCAGCAGCCGCATCATGTCGATGCCATAGCAGGTAACCAGCATCGGCCGTGAATCGCCTTCACTGGAGGTATAGGCGGCTTTGAGCACCGTTGCGTACATCGGGCCCAATTGCGTGATGTGGCCGAGCCTGGTCCCCTTGCGCACCGCCAGTTTCCCCAGGCCGCATTGGGCGCAGATCTCCCCCTCCTTGCTCTCGCTCAGATCAAAAAACTCCGCGGGCGAGGGCAGGTCCCGATCAAAATTGACATTGATATTGTGATAACCGGTCCGATTGGCGCCGCATTCGAAGTTCACCCTGCTGCCTGTTGTCTGATCCCAGAGGATTTTTATCTCCCCGGGCAACCCGAGGGGTCCTGCGTAGCCCACGTCGGCTCCGGTCACGTCCTTGACGACCGCGGCCGGCGCGAGTCTCAACTGGGAGCACCCGAGAAGTGCAGCCAGTTTGGCCTCGCTGACGTCGTATTCTCCCCGTACACACACGGCAACCAGGGAGTCATCCGCTTGGAAAAGCAGCGTCTTGGTGGTCTTCTCCACGGGAATCCCGACAAAGGCGGCCAGCTCGGCTGTGTTCACAATCCCCGGCCCGTACACGGCCTCGAGCGGCTGGGGGCTCTCCTGCTGATGAAACTTGGGGAACAAGGACTGCGCACTGTCGAGGCGAGCCCGGTACTCGCAGGTTTCACACAGAACGATCTTCTCATCGCCGGATTCGGAAAATGCCAGGAACTCCTCGAAGTAGGGCACCCCAGGCGAGGCCGGCCGGGTATTGACCGTGATCACTTCAACTCCCGTCTGACGGATCGCAAACTGACAGGCTTCGCGCAGCAGCGCATAGCTGTTTCCTGCGCTTTCCTCGCCGGCATCGAAACTGTAGCCGGCATGGACCGGAAACTGGCGGGGAGAAGCCAGCGACCCCGGACCGCGCAAATCTTCGCGAAAGTGCCACTGGCGGATCCCGATCATGAGCGGCAGCTCCTTGTACGTCATCGGCAGAGTCCCCGCCAGCAGGCAGAGGTCCTCTTCATGCTGCGGTGCCATGAAGTACTGCTGGCGCATTTGGGGGCGGCAGCCGGCAAGGGCGCGCTTCAGCTCGGCGCTCGCGGTGCGTTCCTTGACAACACCCGGCAGCGGCGGAGGCGCGTCTATATATTGGATGCCCCTGGCTGCCGCCTCGCGGGTGACAATGCGGTCCGCATTCTGCAGGACGCGCCATGCGAGCGGCAGGAGAAGAACAGGTCCGGCACCCGAAGACTTGATATAGCCGGCGCGCATCAGCAATTGCTGGCTGATCGTCCCCGCATTCCTGGGTATTTCGCGCTGCGTCTTCCCGAAGAGCTTCGAATATCGCATAGGCTCCTTTCACGATGACAACCACGAAATACAAAATACCCACGAAATACACGAAATACACGAAAAAATCTACGGCCGCTTTATTCTTTCGTGTATTTCGTGGTTTTTTTATAGGGTCGAATTAGCCGAGCCGGCCGATCACCTCGAACCGCTTTTCATTGCCGGTCTGGATGATGACCGTGTCCTTGTGCAAGCCGCCGAGAGTCGCGGGCCGGCCGTTGACGGTGACGGCTTTCAGCGGGGTCCGGGTAGGCACCCGCAGCTTGACCTGGATCTCCTTCGGCGTGCCGGGCTGCGCCAGCTCGACCGTGGCCACGACGCTCCTGGTTGCGGGCTGTGCCGCCAAAGCGAAGTTAACCCTGCCCCAGCGGGTGGGGGCTCCGCTGATCCTGACCGGTTGTCCTGAGGCGACCCAGGCGCGGGGCACTCCCTTGGCGAAGTAGAGGCGGTCCTCGTCGGAATCTTCCAGCACGAGCATCCAGCGCACCATGATCGGGATTGTCTGCTGTGCGGGTATGCAGAAGGTCGCGGTACCGCCGGTGATCCCCGAGACTTCCCCGGCGACCCAGCTGCCGCGGGTGTGGTCATGGTAACGGTGCGAGTACAGAAACAGGAGGTATTCCTCGACGCGGTCCAGGCGGAGCAGCATCAGGGCATGCCCGTAGGCAATGAAGCCCAGGATGGATCGGCCGGTGGGACGGGCCGTGCTGACGTTGGCGAGGACTCCGAGCGTTGTGGAGCCGTAGGCGCGCATGGTGTCGAGGACCATATTGGCCAGGTTCGCGGGAAGAATGTCGGCCTGGACCAGTTCGGCATAGAGGCGGTGTGGCCATTGTTGCGGGCTGGGCCGCTCCTGGGCCAGGGCATCCCGGAACATGAGCTTGACGCCCGGCATGGGCGGGACATACGGAGGGGTCTTGTCTTTCCAGATGTTCTTCACCATGCTGGCAATGGCGGCATCCTGCAGAACCTTGCTGCGCTTGAGCCAGTCCTGGGCTTCCTTCTCCATGCCCGGTGCCGGCTTGATTTTGTTGATGTCGACCCATGCCCTGGCAATGTCCTTGAGTCCGCGGGCGGCGAAAGCACTGTTGGCATAGTAGGGTTGCCACCAGACTTCCGGGGTCGCGGCCAGGCAGGCATCCGATTCGCTCCAGCCGTGGATCAAGCCGTAACCGGGATTGTCCTGCGGCAGCTTCAGGCTGAGGTCGTGCATGTTGGCAAGCAGTTTTGCGGTCGCCTGGATCTTGGCCTTGTGCTTGAGCAGCAGGGCGCTGTCGCGCGTGTAGTTGAAGTAGCGGGCAAGCAGCGAGAGCGTCATCCCGAACTGTGCCGTCTCCGGGCCGCGCATGTCGTTGACGCCCTTGTCGTCGATGAAATCGGTGAAATAGTTGTCGATGAATTGCCGGGCGGTTTCGAACCGGCCCCACTCGAGATTGACGTGCACGCCGCTCGTGAAAATATCCTGGAAGCCGTCGTATTCCGGCCCAGCGTAATCCCGGTCGACGGCTCCGTATTTGGGATAAACGCCCCCGGGCCTGACCATGAGCTCCTTGGCGAAATAGTGTCTCGACATATCGATCCAGGTATGATCCGGCAGGGAAGCCGGGGCCATGTCTTTCAGCAGCCTGTCCCAGTAATCGGCGAACACCAGCAGGGCGCGATAAAACTGCTCCGGCTTCGGATCCTGCCGGGCAGGCGGGTATGCGGGGTAGCTGTAGCCGTAAAAGACCTTGGTCATCCTACTGTTCTCTATCAGGGCTGACCGGTGCCAGGTCTGCACGATGAACCGGTCGCGGGCCTCGACATCGCCGAATACCACCAGTTCGATGTAGGAATTCTCCGAGACCGGCATGACCTTTCGGACCGCGGGCATCCAGCCTCCCAGGAGGCCGTCGAAACGCTTCTGGACGATCTCCGGTTTGCGGAGTTCGGGGAGGTACTGATTGGGATGATAGGTTCTGGTGTTGCCGGCGGTGTAGACCATCATGGTGTCATAGGCCTCTTTGGTGCCGACAAAGGCGTCCCAGCGCGCGCGGGGGGCGGCGGCTCCCGGGCCGTCGCCGGTCGCGGATCCCTGCGGAGGGGCCGCCGATTTCACCATTTCGGGATCGGGGTCGTCGCCGCCCGCCAACAGTTTGTCGGCCAGGAGATCGGCGCCGGACATCCCGATGTCGCTCATGCTCAGTCCCAGGTAGGGAGGGGTGGCTTCGGCGAAGGAAGCCTCGGCGCTCTTGGCAAAGACACGGGAGCCGCCGGTTGATGAAACAAAGGTCAGGACCCCGTCGCGGACACGCAAGTCCTCATAGACCTTCCACGAGGTTGCGTCCATTTTGAACTCGCAAATCAGCGTATGGCCCTCGATGTCCGGGGCTCTGCCGCCCGCCGGCTCTCCCGGCCGGGCTGCGTTGCCAAACTCTGCTAGAGTTTCAATGCTCGCAGCGGTTACCGCCAGACTCTGCAAAAACTCCCGTCGATCCATAATGGCTCCCGATCCTTCCGCTTACCATCGCAGGTACGCGCGAATCTGGATGTTCCGCGGACCCACCCTGCTGCTGCTCAGCTGTCCGAAGGAAGTTGAATTGATGGAAAGGCTGCCGAATCCAAAGACCGGGTGATTCAGGAAATTCATGGCCTCGGCCTGCAGAGTGAACCGCACGCGCTCCGTGATGCGCACATCCTTGTTGACCGACATGTCCGTGCTGATGTAATTCGGTCCGTAAATGTAAATGAATTGGCCGAACTGTCCCGGTGTCGTGGGGAGCGCCAGATATTGCGGGTTGGCGCGCCCGTCCGCGCCGACCAGCGAGGTGTCTGCACTGGAGAGCGTTGTGCCTGTAGGACCGTTTCTGAAGACCTGCATCATCTCCTGAAGCTGCGACACGGTCAGGCTGTTGAGAATGACGCCGCCATCGGTGCCGGAGTTGTTGTTCACGGTGCGCTGGCCGCTGGTCAAAGAGCTGACGCTCCCCGAGGTCAACCTCATGATTCCGGAAACAGTCCAGCCACCCACGATGTGGTTGAGCACACGGTTTGTGATTGCGAAGTGGCGGCCTTTCCCTACCGGCAACTCATACGTGCCATAGACCGACAGCGTGTGCCTGATGTCGGAGGGCATGGGGGCTTTGTCCAATGCGAAGTTGCGGATCGTCCTGTAGTATTGGGAATTGACCGTGCTTCCCGTGTTCTGCATGTCGCTCAGGCCTTTGGAAAAGGCGTAGTTGGCGGTCAATGACAGGCCGTTGCGCAGCCGGCGCCGCAAATCCAGCTGCAAACCATGATAGGTAGACCAGGAATTGTCGTCGGTTACGGTCAGATCCGCGACGTACGGGTTCGGAACGAAGAAGTTGATCGGGTAAGGTCCGGGCGCGCTGTATCCGCGGTCCGCGCACGGACCGAAGTTGTTTCCGACGAGACGGCAGTAATAGGTCGGGCTTGACGGCCCGGCCAGGGTGGAGGCGAAAGAGCCTGACTGGCCGAGCAGGAGCCGGTTAATGAATGTGCCGTTTGTCCATCCCTGACTATTCGAGAGGGCGGGCATGGATCCGCGGGCTCCAAAAGCTTCCTGGAAGATTGGCAGCGCCACCTGTCCCGGAAGGCCGCGGTTCTGGAAACTGTTCACGCCGGCAGCCTGGTTGATGGCCAGGTTGCTCTGCGCATTTATGAACTCTTTCAGGAAACCATTCTCAAAGATGTTTACCTCCTGGACCCCGTACAGGTGCCACTTGTGGGTGCTCTTGTTGCCCACGTAGCGCACCTCGAACACGGTGTCCTTGGCGATCTCGCGCTGGATGCTCAGATTCCAACTTTGCACATACGGATTCCGCATTGTCGGGAGTTCGCCTGGGCCGTTTCTTTTGCCGGCTGTGGTGCCGACGTTGTAGCCTTGAAACGCGAACTGGTGTTCGGAAAAGGGAGGAGTAAAAGCCTTCGGCGCCACCAGAAACGGCGGATCCGGCGATTGCAGGGTCAGTGTTCCGGGAGTATATTCCGAGCCGGATCCGGCCGAGACCGAGCGCCAATTGCCGGCGTTGGTGTTGATCCAGTAATAGCCGTTCAATCCTTCATCGAAGAAGCTGATGCCGTAACTGCCGCGGATCACCGTCTTGTTGTTGCCGAGGAGTTTTCCCAGCAGGCCTTCCTGCGCGCTCGGGCTCCAGGCGATCCCGAAATTCGGGGCCGGATTGATCCGGTCGGGGGCATACGTAACCGAACGTTGCCCGATGACCGGAACCTTGTTCGCATCAAAGATCCCGGGTTGGAAGTTGGCGTACGATGGCGCCAGCACGTCATCAATGGTTGGAGACATGAATGTGTTGTTCGTGTTGGTCATGACGCCGGTAAACTCCCACCGCAGTCCGTAGTTCAAGGTGAGATGAGGCCGCATGCGGTAGGAATCCTGGAAATAGAGGCCCCAGGAGCGGTAGTTTTCCCGATAAACGAGGGGCGCAAACTTGGCATACTGTCGTGCTTTTTCATCGATGTTCTCGTAGCCCTGGATGCCCGATACCCTGCCGGCAAGGGTTGCGTAGAGCTGTGCCGCGGTGCCGACGTCCTGCGTGCGTATGAACGGGATATTCGCCGCCGTAAAAACCGAATTGACCGGATCGTTGGTGGCTACGCCCAGGGAGTAGTTCAGCACGCCCGAGAACTGATAGTAGTCACTCTCGTAAAAGCGGGTGTAGAGAACTTTGCCGCCGAATTTCAGGGTGTGCTTGCCCTTCAACCAGCTCAAGTCGTCCGAAAGCGTGAAGGCAGGGTTGGTACGGATCAGCGGTGTGGCGTTGGGAATGAAGGAGGTAATCCCCATGCCGAAGCTGACGCGCTTGTCGCCTTGCGCCGCCCACTGGTGGACAGAATTGCCGATATTGCTTCCGGAGACACTGCTTTGAAGCCCGAATTTCACCGAGTTGAAGATCCTGGGCGCAATGGTCCAGTCCACGCCGTTGGACAGGGCGTAGCGGGTGAACTTGCTCTCGCCGGCTTGTCCCGGAATGCCCGGATAGGATGATCCGGTCGGATCGACGTGGTTGTGCTGGAGGTTCCACGTGCCGTGCCAGGCCAGGTTTTTTGTGATCTGATAGTCCAGGCGCGCGGTGGGATAGATGTCCCGCGAACCGGTATTGATCTTCCAATTCAGGCTTTGCTGATACAGGTTGCTGCTGCTCGGCAGCACGGTTCCCTGGTTGATGGTCCCGTTGATGACCTTCAGCACATTTGAAACGATCGGATCGATGGTAGTCTGGTATTCCGCAGCGCCGGCGAGTTGCAGAACATTGACCGTGTGCTGCGCGCCGTCGGTGCCGACGAACCGGAAGATCCCGCTCTGGGCTTCGGACGTCAGCAGCGTTGCGCTCCTGTTGGTCGAACCGGGACGCGGAGCATCCTCATAATTCACGAAGAAATACAACTTGTCCTTCAGAGAATCGGCGAAAGGGATCTTGAGCGGGCCTCCCAGACTGCCGCCAAAATCGTTCATCCGCACCCGCGGTTTCGGCAGGCCCCGCATGTTGTTGAAGAAGTCGTTGGCGTTCAGGGCGTCGTTCCGGAATTGTTCATACAGGCTTCCGTGAAACTGGCTCGTGCCGCGCCGCGTCGAGAACTGGATCGTCATTGCGCCGCCTGCAGCGGCATCCGCTTCCAAACCGGTGGTCGAAACCGTGACCTCCTCGATGGCGTCCAGGCGCAACGGCACCAGCGATGAAAAGCCGCTGCCGCTCTTCATGCGGGTGTCATTGATATTCGTCCCGTCCAGACTGATGTTCAACGCCGATTGGAAGAGACCGTTGAATGTTCCTCCCGCATAACCCGGCGTAAGTGCTGCAAACTGCAGCGTGTCGCGGCCGGAGAGCGGCAGATCCTGGATATACTCATTGCGGATTGTGGCTGCGACCTGGTTGGACGACACCTCCAGCATTGCCACCGTACCCGTTACCTCTACCGTCTGGGTGATTGCGCCAATGGTCAATTTCACCGGCAGATCCGTGGTGCGGCCTGTGGTTACCACGACCTCGGCGAAGACGGATGTCTGAAAGCCAGGCGCGGTCACCGACACGCCATAGCTGCCCGGCAGCAGGTTCGGGATCAGGTAGCTTCCGTCCGTGCCGGAGATTGCGGAATAGGCAAGGCCGGTAGCCGCATCCTTCGCTGTCACGGCGGCTTTCTGTACAACCGCACCGCTCGGATCAAGCACCGTGCCCTTGATTTCACCGGTGGATTTTTGTCCAAAGGCTGCGCCCGAAAACAGCAAAAAGAGCAGCAGAGCCTGGATTCTTATGAGAACGCCATGCATAAATACCCTCCCTGGTTTTTCGTCGGATTCGCCTGACGGATTGCTGAGATCCCATGCCGATCGCGGGTGACAGCATAAAGGCAAAGTCACTTTATTCGAAAAAATTGGAAGGACGCTGATAAGCGTGCATCAACGGGCCTTCCGTGATTATATTTGCTTAACTTTATTAAGTATTATTAAGCAAAATTACCCATAATCAAGCTAGAGCTGTCCAATGTTCTCTGTCAAGGGAATTTGGGTAGTGGGTCATTTTCGATTTTGGCCCTCTTGACTTTCCCCGCCGCTCTCGCATAATGGAGGATGCAAAAGCGCTCAAGCAACCCAAAAGACCTGAATCAGCTTGCCGCGTCCATCGTCCAGGACGCTACACAAGTGCCAACCGAAATTCCACAGAAGAATCCTGCAGCTGTTGCCCTTGGCCGGCTTGGTGGGCTCAAAGGCGGGGAAGGCCAGGGCCGCGAAGCTCTCGGCTAAGAAGCGGAAAGAGATTGCCAAGAAGGCGGCTGATGCACGGTGGTCAAGATAATCCAACTTCTTGTGTAGTTTCAATTCCAGCGTTTTTCATTTCTCCTAATTTTGCGTAATCGATCATCCGTTTAACTTCTGAATTTGCTTTATGAAATAATATTGCCGTCTCTGGATGTTGTTGTGGAAATACTCGAAATATTTCATCAGCGAATGCTTGGCCAATAGTAGGAACATCAGAAAAGTCTAATATGACGATTTTGAATAATTCTACTCTGGCAAGAAGCCGTTTTGCCTGGGAGCGAGATATGAGCTTGTCGTCTCCATATCGAGCCAACCTTACGGGAACTACTGTTTTGGTAAAACCAAAATCATCTTTAGACATAAAGGAATCAAATATTTTCTTAGTTGTTCGGGCGGTGTGATTGTTTAATTCCATCCAAACTGTCGTACCTTGCTCATATCTTGATGATTCGGGAATCCAATCTTTTCGATGTCCAAATTCGTGTCGAAAGTAAATGCCTCCAGAAAGAATATCGAATGAATCAAACATTCTTGAGGTAAAAAATATTCCTTCACCTGTATGCCTAATCGGGTCCGTTGTGAGTTTGCCCTTTGAAAGCTCTAGAATTGCGTGTCGTTCGTCCAGCAAATTTAAAGTGTTTTGGATCTTTTTGAAGATTCCAATGCCATTATCCATAATTGATATCATAGTATTTAGGGCGGTTCTTTCGATGTGGATAAAAACCTCTGATCCGCCAGAATGATCGATCACATTATTGAACATTTCTGTAAAACCATAATTCAATATTTCCATAACGTTTTCTGGTTGTTTCCCAAGTACGGGATTTATTTCATTCCGCCAAATTACATCTTCTGCCATTCCGGGAGAAATCTCATAGAGGTTTTCCCATACAATCAAAGGGGCTAATTTATATGACCGAGTCTTGCCTACCTGCAAAATTACTCCCCGGGCGATAAGTCTATGCAAATGCTTGTTTACTGCTTGTCTTGTAATATGAAAATGTTCTGCGACCAATTTGCTCAGACCGGTCCCATGGCTTTCGATATTCGATAGGATAAATCGCCTAACTTCCTCGCCTCTAATCCGAACTCCGCTCATTTGACAACCTTTCAAAGTAATATGTCAACTTGATGGTTGGCAATCGTCAACCTTATCGGATATTATTGTCAACCATAAAGGATAATTTGTCAACCGTAAATTACTGGATCTCACATGAACAAGCTAAGCGTAGACGAAAAAACACGGATCATCGGGGCTCTGGTAGAAGGCAATTCCATCCGCGCAACCTGCCGCATGACCGGCCACAGCAAGGGCGCCGTGCTAAAGCTCTTGGCAGAAGTGGGCCGCGCCTGCATGGAATTCCAGGATGAGAGGGTCCGCAACGTGCGCTCACGGCGGATTCAGTGCGATGAAATCTGGGCCTTCTGTAACGCCAAGGAAAAGAACGTCCCTACAGAACTGAAGGGCCAATTCGGCTATGGCGACGTGTGGACCTGGACGGCCATTGATGCCGATAGCAAGCTGTGCGTTTCCTGGAATGTCGGCAACCGAGACGGTCAGACAGCTTCCGCTTTCATCCATGATCTTGCTGAAAGGCTTGCCAACCGCGTCCAGCTCACCACAGACGGCCACAAGGTTTACCTGGATGCCGTAGAAGATGCCTTCGGTGCGGACATCGACTACGCCATGCTTATAAAGCTCTATGGCGCAACGCAAGAGGAAACCCGCTACAGCCCCGCAGAATGCATCGGATGCGAACCTAGGCGCATCGTTGGCTCTCCCGATCCGAAACACATCTCCACGAGCTTCGTGGAACGGCAGAACCTAACCATGCGGATGAACATGCGCCGATTCACGCGGCTTACCAATGCCTTCTCGAAAAAGGTAGAAAACCTGATCTACGCTATCAGCCTGCATTTCGTCTACTACAATTTCGTGCGGCTCATGGTTCGCGTCTTCGAGCCTTTGCGTTTTTGCAGTGTGATTCTTTGTTTGTGGCCATGCTGCGATGTGTATTTCGTGGTTTAAAGGGCAGCGTCAGGGCCAGAGGTACCGGGTCAGGATCGAGAAGGCGCGGTCCACCTGGGACTTCTCGATCAAGATCGTGAATTCCGTTGTTGTGGACACGACATCGATGACATTCACATTCCCCCAGGCAAGCTGTTTGAGAATGGCATAGTAGACGCCGGGGATGTGCACCGTGCGGGGCGAAAGACGGATAATAATGGCGGACAGATTTCCCAGACGCGCCAGGACACTCTCCCCGCCGAAGATCTCGAGCACCGCTTTTTCAATGCCGGCGCTGGCGATCAGCATGACCTCAAATACTCCCTGCGTGTAGGTCAGGAAGGCCTCCCGGTCGCGCTCGATCCGGTGCAGGAGCTTCTTCTGCTTTTCCCAGATGGAATCGGAGTTTCGGAAAGTAAATTCCACCAGGTTGGACCGGACAATCAGATCTCCCATTTTTTTCAGGCCGGCGGGTCTCCGGCCGGCCCGCTTGAGCAACTCGGGCGACAGGCGCTTCAATGCCATGAGAATGGCCGCCGGGCTTACCGTTTTCCCCAATTCGGCCTCCATCGCCGGGCGCAACTCCCGGGCCAAAGCGGACAGGTTCATGATGCCCCTGGCCAATCCCTCTTCCAGCAGCGGCGATTGCAGCACGTATTTCTCCGCCAGTTCGGGTACGGTAACCATGTTAAATAATTAACATAAATTCCCAATATTGTCAAAAATGTTGATATTTTTGACATCACGGCGCAGGCGCTCCATAATGTCGGCTTCCATTGACTGCGGAGGTATGACCGAGATGAATGCATCAGGAAACAACAGTCCGTGCCCGATCTGTGATGCAGAGCTGACGCTGGGGAGCGGCGTCGTGGTGTCAGAAATCATCCACTGCCGGGAATGCGGGTCCGAACTCGAGGTCCTGGGGCTGGATCCGGTGCAGCTGGCGGAGGCTCCCATGGAAGAGGAGGACTGGGGCGAGTAAATGGTCAGAGTCGGTTTTTTGCACTCCTTGCTCCGCCTTGACGAGAAGCTGCTGCTGGAGGAATTTGCCCGGCGGAAGAACGTCGAGGTGATGATGATCGATGACCGTGAACTCGCTTTCACTCTGGGCCGCCCGGCAGTTACGGCGGACATCGTGCTGGAGCGCTGCATCAATCACTCCCGCGCCCTCCACGCCCTGCGGCTTTTCGAGAGCCAGGGCATCCTGTGTGTCAACTCCTCGCGGGTGGCAGCCATTTGCGGAGACAAGCTGATGACCTCGATCGCCCTCCAGGAGCACGGGGTGCCACAGCCGGAAGTGCGCGTGGCATTCACTCCCGGGGCGGCCCTGGCCGCAATTGAAGAGATGGGCTACCCGGTGGTCCTGAAGCCGGCGGTCGGGTCATGGGGCCGGCTGCTGGCCAGGGTCAACGATCGGGATGCCGCCGAAGCCCTGCTCGAGCACAAGACGACCCTGGGAAGCTACCACCACTCGATTTTCTATATTCACCGGTACATCGAAAAATGCGGGCGGGACATCCGGGCCTTCGTCGTCGGCGATGAATGCATCGCGGCCATCTACCGCGCATCCGATCACTGGATCACCAACACGGCCCGGGGTGGCCGCACCAGCAATTGCCGGGTGAGCCCGGAGCTGGCGGACATTTCGCTCCGGGGAGCCGGGGCCGTGGGCGGCGGGATCGTCGCGCTCGACATCTTCGAGACGCCCGAGGGCTACCTGGTGAACGAAGTCAACTACACGATGGAATTCAAGAACAGCATTGCTCCGACCGGCGTGAATATCCCGCAAAAAATCGTCGATTACGTGCTGCGCACTGCGGGAGTGAATCCGTGAGCCAGCTGAGGGCCTCCATTGCCGGCGGCTCCGGCTATGCCGGCGGCGAGTTGCTGCGCCTGCTCCTGAGCCACCCCGGCGTCGAGGTCGCCCAGGTCACGTCGGAGAGCCATGTGGGGCAGCCTGTCGCGCGCTGCCATCCCAACCTCCGCAAGCGCACATCACTGGTCTTTTGTTCGGCAGCCGAACTGGGAGTCTGCGATGTTCTGTTTCTCTGCCTTCCCCATGGCCAGGCAATGCAGCAGATGGATCGCTGGACGGCGCTCTCTCCGCGGCTGATTGACCTGAGTGCCGATTTCCGGCTGAAGCAGGCCGCTGCCTACCGCACATGGTACAACCTGGATCATCCCCGGCCCGAGCTCCTGGCCGAGTTTGTCTACGGCATCCCGGAACTCCACCGCAATGAGATGAAAACGGCGCGCTGGATTTCGAGTGCCGGATGTAATGCCACCGCGGTGATCCTTGCGCTCCACCCCCTTTTTGCCCGGGATTTGGTACATCGGCAACAGACCGTGGTGGAGGCCAAGGTCGGGTCCAGTGAGGGGGGGGGCGACGTTTCCGAGGCGTCGCATCATCCCGAGCGCAGCCAGTGCGTCCGATCCTACAAGCCCAGCGGGCACCGTCACGTTGCCGAGATGGTTCAGGAGTTGGGTCGGGACGAAACTGTCCGCATCCATTTCTCCGCTACAGCCATCGATCTGGTGCGTGGCATCCTCGCTACGGCACATGTTTTTCTGAAAGAGCCTTTGGCAGAGAAGGAGATCTGGCGGCTCTACCGCGAGGCGTACGGCGATGAAGCCTTCATCCGCATTGTGAAGGATCGGGAGGGTATCCACCGTCTGCCGGAGCCCAAGCTGCTGATCGGGACCAATTATTGCGACATCGGATTCGAGAGGGATCCACACAGCAACCGGCTGGTGGTGCTGAGTGCCATCGACAATCTTATGAAAGGAGCGGCGGGTCAGGCGATGCAGGCGTTCAACATTATGAACGGCTGGCCGGAAACTACCGGTCTTGAATTCGCCGGCCTGCATCCCATCTGATCATGTGCCGTTTATTGGCGGTCCACGACAGCCGGCCGTTCGACATCGGCAGCCACGTTACGCAGCTGGCCGCCGTTGCCCGGAACAGCCGGGAGTATCAGGGTGACGGCTGGGGGTGCGCCTGGGTGGAAGCCGGAGAATGGTGCGTATATCGGAATATCCGGCCTGTGTGGGAGGATGATTTGAGCCGCTTTGGCCGGACGACTCTCCTGCTGGCACATGCGCGCAGCGCATTCCGGAATGAGGGGCTCGACGTGGCAAACAACATGCCCTTCATCACCGGCCGTGAGGTCTTCATCTTCAACGGAGAAATACGCGGCGTGCGCATCCAGGCGGAGGGCCGGATCGGGGCTGAAAAGTTATTCCATTTCCTCAGGCGCTTCAACGGCGATAACCGGGGCGAGGGGCTCGTGAAAGCGCTCGACATCGTCAGGCGCCGGAGCCGCCATATCCGGGCCATGAATTTCATCCTGGCGTGCCCGGAAGCACTTTGGGTGCACGCCTGCTTCAGCGAAACTCCAGAGTACTTCACGATGCATAAAAAACAGGCAGGCACCCAATATGTGATCTGTTCGGAACCCTATCCAGGTGAGTCCGGATGGACACCCCTGCCCAATCACTACCTGGAGGTGCGCCCATGCTGATCCTCAAAGTCGGCGGCGGGCGGGAGATGAACCTCAGCGGCATCGCCGGCGATCTGGCGGCCTTGACGGGCCCGGTCATCGTCGTCCACGGCGCGAATGCCTGGCGTGATCAGCTGGCGTCGGCCCTTGGCAGGGAGAAGACCATCGTGACATCTTCCTCGGGTTACAGCAGCGTGCTCTCAGATGAACCGGCGGTCGAGCTCCTGATGATGGCCTACGCCGGGCTGCAAAACAAACGTCTGGTTGCCGCATTCCAGCAAAAGGGGATCAACGCCGTCGGCCTGAGCGGGCTGGATGGCCGGGTTATCCAGGGGAGAAGGAACTGCGGCATTCGCATCAAGGATGGAGACAAGATCCGGGTGCTCAGGGACCTGTCGGGCAAACCGGAAACCGTCAATACAGGACTACTCAACCTGCTGTTGGAAAACGGCTACACGCCGGTCCTGACCATGCCCCTGATCGATGAAAACGCCGTTGCCATCAATTCCGAAAACGACGATGTGGTCGCGCTCCTGCATCAAACCTATCTGGCTTCGGTGATTCTGCAGCTCATTGAGGCTCCCGGTCTCCTCCGGGACCCGGAAGATCATGCTTCCGTGGTCCCCTGGCTGCGTCCTGCTGATATTCCCGGATGGGAAGAGCGCACCCGAGGCCGCATCAAGCGCAAGCTTCGTGCGCTCGGCAAACTCTTCACACACGGTTCCCCCACCGTCATCATCGCAGATGGCCGGCGGGAACACCCGGTTCGGGATGCCCTTGCCGGCCGGGGCACGGTGATTGCGGAGCGGCAGCCGCCTGCAGGCAGCATCCCATGAGTGCCTCGCTCGCCATGCAACAGAAGTTCATGCTCAATGTGTATCCCAACCGCGGCCTGGATTTCCGCCGGGGCGATGGTGTCTATCTGATCAGCTCCGAGGGCGAGCGGTACCTGGATATGATGAGCAACTACGGGATCAGCATCCTGGGCTACAACCACCCCGGAGTGAACGAGGCCCTGATCCGCCAATTGCAGGAACTGCCTGCGCTCCATTGCAGCTTCGGCAACGATATGCGCGCCCACGCTTCACGGCGCCTGGTCCAGCGTATTCTGCGGCAAGCCGGTCAGGTCTATTGGTCCAATTCGGGCGCGGAAGCCGTGGAAGCCGCTCTGAAGCTCGCCGTAATGGCCACGGGCAAAAAGAAGTTTGTCGCCTGCACAAACGGGTATCATGGCAAGACTCTCGGCGCACTTTCCGCTACGGATGGCGAAAAATATCGCCGGAGTTTCGAACCGCTGCTGTGGGAGTTCTCTCATATCCCCTTCGACAATCCGGCCACCCTGGATCAGGCCCTGGATGACGAGACCGCCGCCTTCATCGTCGAACCCATCCAGGGCGAGAGCGGCATTCTGGTTGCCCGGGACGGCTACCTGCAGTCGGTGAGGGAGATATGCGCCGCGCGCAAGGTGTTGCTGATTCTGGATGAAATCCAGACCGGCACCGGCAGGACCGGGACATTCCTTGCGTCCGCTCGCGACGGCATCGAGGCCGACATCGTCTGCCTGGGCAAGGGACTCGCCGGGGGCCTGCCTGTCGGTGCCACCGTCGTCTCTGCGGAGATTGCCGCTCGGGCAGTCCGCTCATCACACACTTCGACTTTCGGGGGGAATCCGCTCGCCTGCGCCGGCGTGAACGCGGTCCTGGATTACCTGCAGGACGCCGAACTCGAGCGGATCACCAGCCTCGGCCTCTACTTCCAGCACGAACTGGATAGCCTGCGGGGTGAGCGGGTCACGGCCGTACGGGGCAGGGGGCTCATGATCGGCGCGTTGGTGCGCGAGCGCCGTGACGAGGTCCTCAAAGGACTGCAGCGTGAAAAAGTGCTCGCCATTCCAGCCGGCAGCGATGTGGTCCGATTCCTGCCGCCCTACATCATCCAAAAGGCGCACATCGATCGCACCGTCGCAGCCCTCCGTACCGTCCTTCAAAAGCTCTAAACCACGAAATACACGGCGCGGCATAGCCGTAACCCAAGCCAAAGTTCACCGCAGAGCCGCGGAGGAAAGGAGCCTCGAAGAGGCGGCAGACCATAGACCCGGCCGTGAGGCCGGGGTGTCCAGGCAATTGGAACAAGCGCCGAAGGTGCGGCACATGACATTTGTGCCGGTCCTTCGGACCTCCATTCCT
>CAYGWQ010000017.1:0-35132 GCA_964353465.1 uncultured Acidobacteriota bacterium
GGGCGCTGGCGCAGGAGCAAAGCCGGGAACCGGATCCGGACCTCTCCGGCCGCTCCCTGCTGCACTATCGCGTGGAGGAGAAAATCGGCGCGGGCGGCATGGGCGTGGTCTACCGTGCTCAGGACTTGCAGCTTAACCGCCATGTAGCCATCAAGGTGCTGCCCGACATCTTCAGCGGCGATCGCGAACGGCTGGCCCGGTTTGAACGTGAAGCAAGGTTGCTGGCGTCGCTGAATCACCCCAACATTTCCGCAATCCACGGCCTGGAACAAGCGGAAGGCAAACATTTCCTGGTACTGGAACTTGTCGAAGGTGAAACCCTGGTGCAGCGGCTGGGCAGAGGGCCGCTTCCTGTGGACGAAGCCCTCGAAGTCTGCCGCCAGATCGCAGAAGGGCTGGAAGCCGCACACGAAAAGGGGATTATCCACCGTGACTTGAAGCCTGCCAACGTCAAGTTAACGCCCGAGGGCAAGGTCAAGGTGCTGGACTTCGGCCTGGCCAAAGCCTTCCACGGAGAAGTGGCAGCGGCCGACGCAGGTCATTCGCCGACACTAACGGATCAGATGACGCGTCCCGGCGTGATTTTGGGTACGGCGGCATACATGTCGCCGGAGCAGGCCAAAGGCAAGGCAGCGGACAAACGTAGCGACATTTGGTCATTTGGCTGCATCCTGTACGAATGCCTGACCGGCAAGCGAGCATTTGCGGGTGAAACCGTCACTGAGACGCTGGCTGCAATTCTCAAGGGAGAACCCGATTGGCGTGCGCTTCCCGCGTCAATGCCGTTGCAGGTGATCGAGCTGCTGCGCAGATGCCTTCAGAAAGACTCCAGGCAAAGATTTCATGATATCGGCGACGCCAGAATTATGATGGAGATGGCATCTCAGGAGCCGTCTGCCGCAGATTCTACTGCCGCGTCCAAGGCTCTGAAGCGGATGCGATGGATTGCGGCGACTACATCGATCGTTACTCTGCTTGTGCTTGCTGTTGCGGGTATTCTCTGGTTTTGCCAGAGGCAGCTTAATATAAGAGACCGGATTACCCGTTGCCAAATCGATGTGGCTCCCGTCAAGCAATTGGGAGGTGGACGGGCATCGGAGCGAACCTACGGTCTCAACCGGCCAAGCAGGACGGCCTTTGCATTAACCCCGGACGGGAATAGCCTTGTTTTCCACGGTCTTAACAATGAGGGGAAAACGCTGATTTACGTCCGTAGCATGGATAGGTGGAATCCGACTCAAATCGAGGGAACCGAGGGCGCACGCTTTCCGTTTCTTTCTCCCGATGGCAGTCGGGTTGCTTTTTTCGCTGATGGCAAAATCAAGCAGGTGTCATTGGGCGGCGGCTCTCCTGCAGCTATCTGCGATGAACCTGCAATCTCCTTTGGGGCCAGCTGGGGGTCAGGAGGGCTGATAGTCTATGCGCTCGACGAAGCCTTATGGCAGGTTCGAGAATCAGGGGGGAAATCGGCAATCCTGTTGGCCACTAACGCCGAAAAGGGCGAGTATGGTTTTCGCCTGCCCCATTTCCTGCCAGGCGGCGAGGTCATCCTTTTCTCTGTAAGAATGTCACCCGATCGCTGGGAAAATACGCACATTGAAGCGTTTTCCCTCAAGACCGGAGAACGCAAGACAATCCTCGACGAAGGCTCTGACGCCCGGTATATCAGAACCGGGCACCTGGTATTCGCCAAGCGGGGTGTGCTGTTTGCCGTGCCCTTCGACGCCGAACAGCTGAGGCTTACAGGGGAACCGGTCCAGGTAGCAGAAGATGTGATGCATTCGATGAATGCGGGAAGCTCGGATTGGCAGACTTATGCTGCCCAGTTCAGCGTTTCGGAAGCCGGATCTCTGGCCTATGTGCCGGGTGGCGCCTACCCGGATCCCATGCGCCAACTCGCCACCGTGGATCGCACGGGCGTGATTCAGCTCCTGAGCAGCGATGAGAAACCCTACGGTGCTCACAGGGTTTCGCCGGATGGCCGGAAGATCGTCTACGGGACGGCGGGTAGGAAGACTGACATCTGGGTCTATGATCTCCAGCGCAACATTTCCACCCCTCTTACCTCCGGCGGGATCAATGTCCTGCCGATCTGGCATCCGGATGGGAAAAGGATTACCTACGTATCCAGAGAAAAAGACGGTCGAAACCGGGTAATCAACGTCGCCGTGGACGGCAGCGGACAGTCGGAGGTTCTCTTTGAACGTCTGAGTCCAACTGCACTAAGCACGTCTTCATGGTCAGCAGATGGTAAAACCCTTGCGTATGTGCAATGGAGTTCAGGCACAGATAATGATGTTTTTGTCTTCCACCTAGAAGGCAAAAAGACTGAACCATTTGCAGAAACCAAGTTTGATGAAGGTTGGCCCGAATTATCCCCTGACGGCCGCTGGCTGGCATATGCTACCAACGAATTCGGCGCCTACGAAATCTACATCCGGTCCTTGCAGGGCAAAGGTGGAAAGAAGAGGATTTCCAATGGCTGCGGCATGTCCCCCGGCCCATTATGGCGGCGTGATGGCAGGGAGTTATACTACCCCGGCCCGAACAACAAAATGATGGCGGTAGATATTCCTGACAATCCGGATGCCGATCCCGGCAGGCCACGGGTGCTTTTCGACCTCGGGAGTGTTGTATTTGGCGGCTATCCTGTGAGGGCATATGATGCAGATCCCCAGGGGCGGCGATTCTTCGCCGTAATCGATCGAGAAGGATCGATCCCTGCCGGAATCACCAGGATCAACATCGTCCTCAACTGGTTCGAGGAACTCAAGCGCCTTTGCCCCACCGGGAAATAACGGATGAGCAATTGAAGGACAAAACCACAACCTCGAAATATCCTGAAAGAAACGGGAACGGGGCGCCGTCGCGCCTGCTTCTCGTGTCTGTGGAGACCGGTGATAAACGCAAGCTCACCCGGCCCCCAGCGCAAACGCAAGGTGACGCCGGACCGGCATTCTTCCCCAATGGAAGGTCCCTGGCCTTTAGTCGCATCATGTCGGGGAATTTCGCCCTTTCGACTCGCGGTGTCTATTACGTTCCCGAGACACTCGCCGAACGGTTCTTTTCGATTCGCTTCCTGGATTTCGGCACTAGGATGGACCTCTTTTGTCCAGCTCAGCCGCCGCTTACTCGGGTTTCGCGTTGTCGCCGGATGGACGCTACCTCCTATATGCGTAAACGGACAGGTTCGAGAGTGACCTTTTCCTGGTGGAGAACTTCCGTTAATTTCGGGGAAAGGCGCCATAACCTCGAAACTATCTCAGACAAACCTGCTTTTGTGCACTCTGGAATTTCGAGCTTATGGTGCCTGTTCCCGAAATGTCAGAACGAGACGCGTGGTCCCGTTTTTATTTGGATCTCCAATGCATGGAGAGTTCCATCTGCTGGGAGGCGCAGTCGCGAAGGTAAAGATTGATCAGATTCTGATAGGGGAGCCCGGTTTTAACGGCCAGAGACTTGAAGTATGTGACGGTCTCCCGGTCGAGACGTATCGTGACGGGCTGCTTCAGCATCCTGACGTAGGGATTCTTCCGCCCCTTCATTTTGGCAAAGTCGTAGTGTTTTCTCATGGTTCAGCTCCAATAATCTCCTTGTTCGCTCTTATCCGCTTTTCGCGCGGAAATGATTCGGATCACCGATTCCTTCTCCCGATAGCAGTGGCACACTACCAACGTGCGGAGCCGGAAGCTTATGCCCAAGAGAATAAAACGGTCCTCGTCCTCGGAATGATCCGGATCCGCATAGATCTTTGCATTGTCGTCCAGGAATGAGGTCTGGGCCTCCTCGAACGCCACTCCATGCTTGCGTTGGTTGGCTCGGTTTTTCCTTTCATCCCAGACAAAACTGATCTCACTCATATGTACACTGTATGTAAGCCATAGTCGCATGTCAATATCATTTGTCCCAAACCGGGCGGTTGGGACGGTCGGCCGCCGTTGATAATGATAGTAGCATTTATCTTACCCTGTTCCAAAGCTCCCGCCTTGTAGTTGTTTCATCCGCGGATGGCGCTGACTGCCAGCGCACCCGGATCAGCATTTGTCGGCCGGTATCTTTGGTTCCAGGAGTCGTTGTATAATGGGATGCCATTCCCTATCTGCTTCTCACTCAGCCAAGGGGTCCTATGACTGGACGCTGCCCGCGTGAAGTTACCCGGTTGCTGCAAAACTGGGGTCGCGGCGATCAGGCGGCTCTGGACGAACTGATCCCTCTGGTGTATGACGAGCTGCACCGGTTGGCGCACATCTACATGGTGCGCGAGCGCCCCGGACACACACTGCGGCTGTTGCGCGAATTGAGACTCGGAGAACAGCAATGAACCGGGAACTCCGGCACAAGGCGAAACAGATCTATCAGTCGGCCATCGAGCTTGACCCACTGCAAATGGAAGCCTTTCTCGAGCACGCCTGCGGGAATGACGATTTGCTGAGGAAAGAAGTCGAATCGCTGCTTAACCATCGGCCCGAAGCGGAAAACTTCATGGAATCGCCGGCCCTGATTGCGGAGGCCAGGGCCCTGGCGCAGGAGCAAAGCCGGGAACCGGATCCGGACCTATCCAGCCGCTCGCTCCTGCACTACCGCATCATTGAAAAGCTCGGCGCAGGCGGGATGGGAGTCGTTTATAAGGCCAAGGACACAAAGCTGCGGCGCTTTGTCGCCTTGAAGTTCCTGCCGGATGCGGTATCAAAGGATCGGAACACCCTTGAAAGGTTTGAACGCGAAGCCATCGCCGCATCCGCGCTCAATCATCCCAACATCTGCACCATTTATGAAATCGGTGCGGATGAAGGTCAGTGTTTCATTGCCATGGAGTTCCTGGACGGGCAGACCCTCAAGCAGCGCATTCAGGCGCAACCCCTGCCAATCAATGAAATTCTTGACCTGGCGATTCAAGTTGCAGACGGATTGGAAGCAGCCCATGCCGGGGGGATCATCCATCGCGATGTCAAACCGGCCAATATCTTCATCACAGAACGGGGCCATGCCAAGATCCTGGACTTCGGCCTCGCGAAGCTGGCCCGCCCGGACGCCGAATCAGAGAGCCTCGCCCCGATTGAGGCATCGTCTACCAGGACGGGGGCGGTGATGGGCACGGTGGGGTACATGGCGCCCGAGCAAGTGCGCGGGGTGCCGTGCGATCATCGGGCGGACATCTTCGCGTTCGGCTGCGTGCTCTACGAGATGGTGTCAGGACAGCGGGCGTTCAAGGGCGCCACCCCCGCCGACACGATGTCGGCAATCCTCAAGGAGGACCCGCCGCCGCTCAGTGGCCTGCGCCAGGCGGTGTCGCCCGGGCTCCAGCAGGTCGTCGACCGGTGCCTGGAGAAGCGGCCGGAGAACCGGTTCTCGTCGGCGAACGACCTGGCGCTAGCGCTCGAGGCGGTCGGCGCAACAACGGCGGTAGCAGACACGGCTCGGCGGTCGGCATCCGTCCTCGGGCGGCTTTCGTCCTCCGTGCGCGCCCATCGCTGGCTGTGGCTGCTCGGCGGCTTGGCCGTCCTGGTCGCCATCGCGGTGGTCTCCCCGGCTATCGTCCGCCAGCGGCGGCTGTCGTGGGTCCGCAGTCAGGCGCTGCCTAAACTCGTGCAGCTCGCAAACGCCCGCGACTACTGGCCGGCGTTCCTCCTCGCGCGGCAGATCGCAGCAATCGTTCCGGACGACCCGATGCTGCAGAAGCTCCGGCCGCAGTTTGCCGGCCAGCTCAAGAGGGAGTTCAGGCCCGGCGGGGCGAAGGTGATGGGCCGGCCTCGGACGGACGGGGCCGCCGACTGGATCGAGCTCGGCGAGGCGAGAGGGAAGCCCGTTCCCACCCCCCTTGGCTACTCCGTGTTCAAGGTGCAAGCCCCCGGGTTCGAACCACGCGAGTTCGCGATGAATGTATCCGAGTTCAACTTCGCCGAATTCAATGACCTTGGGGGGGTCATCGCGCTAGCGCGGCGAGGTTCCTGACGGGATGGTGCGGATTGAGAACCCAGCGAAACAGATATGGTTCGGCCTGGACCCCTGGTGCTTCGACTTCGCGCAGGCAGGAGCCGTCGCCAGCTTCTTTGTCGACACGCGCGAGGTCACGAACCGTGATTACAAGCGCTTCGTCGACGCCGGCGGATACCGGCGGCGCGAGAATTGGAAGGAACCCTTTGAGCGGGACGGAAAGGTGCTCAGCTGGGACGAGGCGATGGAGCTCTTTCACGACGCCACGGGGCGGCCGGGGCCCGTCGGGTGGAAGGTGGGCACGTACGAAGCGGGCACGGACGAGATCCCCGTTACCGGCGTGAGCTGGTACGAGGCGGCGGCCTACGCGACGTTCGCGGACAAGCGGCTGCCGTCGGTGTACCACTGGGCAGTGGCCAGCGCTGCCGCCGTCTTCGGCGGCGACTTCTTGCCCGGTTCGAACTTCAGCGGCTCCCTGGCCCCGGTGGGAAGCTACCGCGGCAGTCTCAACTATTGGGGGCTCTACGACGTCGCCGGCAACGCCAGGGAGTGGTGTGGCAACGCCTCGGGCAAGGATCGGTTCGTACTCGGCGGTGCGTACAATAGTCCAGTCTACATGTTATGGTCTCCCGAGGCGAAACCCCCGTTCGACCGTGACTCGACGACTGGCTTCCGCTGCGTCAGGCCCGTGGCGCCCGATCCGCAAGAAGCGCAACTCGACCAGCCGATCGCGAAGAGGGCTCAGATCGACTTGAAGAGGGCGAAGGGATTCTCAGAGGAAGAGTGGAAATCCTGGCAAGGCAGCTTCCTCTCCTACGCGAAGGGGCCGCTCGACGCGAGAAAAGTGTGGACCGACGACACCCTGCCGTTCTGGCGGATGGAGAAAGTGTCGTTCACGGCGGCGTATGGCAGTGAGCGCGTGGTGGCGTACCTCTTCCTCCCCAGGAACGTGCCGCCGCCCTGGCAAGCTGTGATATTCTGGCCCGGCGCCTACGCCTGCTATGTGAACAGCAGCGAGGACGGCAGGAACACCATCGACCTCAGCTACTGGGACTACCTGGTCAAGGACGGCCGCGCTGTGGTCTACCCAATCCTGAAAGACACCTTCGAGAGAGGCGGGCGCCCTGACCTTGTACCGGATGACTCCCTCACCAACTGCATCCCGCCGATGAAGGATATCTTCCGGTCCCTCGATTACCTGGAAACCCGGACAGACGTGCGGAACGACCGCATCGGCTTCCTCGGGTTCAGCTGGGGGGCCAATGCCGGCCCCTTCGTGTGCGCCGTGGAGAAGCGGATTAAGGCGGCCATCTTTCTCGGAGGAGGGGATTACTACCGCGAGACGCTGGGCGCCGCCGAGCGCTGTTCCACACCAGTCATGATGATCAACGGCCGATTTGACGGGTATGCCGAGAACCAGGCCCCCATGTTTCGCGCTCTGGGGGCGCCAGCCGATCGGAAGCGGCATGTGGTCTTCGATACCGATCACTCTCTCGGCGGTTTCGAGAAGGACGTCATGAAGTTGAATCTCGAGTGGTTCGACAAGTATCTGGGACGCGTGCGGTGAAGGTAATAGAGGCTTCCGTCCCACGTCGGGCCGGCCTTGCTCGCGGGCTGTGTCAGAGTGCTGGTCGAAAAAGGGAAAGGCTACGCTTCCACCAATAATGCTGTGAGAATCCGCCGCGTTTCGAACCATTGGGGAGGACACTGTAACCGCAAGCTCGATGTGTGAGAACCTTTCGCCCTCCCAATAATATTGGAGAAAGCGTAGCCTGTCCCTCAAGATTGCCTTCGGCGCAGAAGACCTCCACGCTTGTTTGAATTTTGAAGACACGACCACGATTGCACGGGGAACGGCTCAATTCACTATCCGGCATCCAAGCGCCTGGAAAATGCAGCCAGATTCACCTGATTTCCGTACAATCGTTCGCAAAGCCGGCGCTTGATCTCCAGGTCCGACAGCCCCGGAGGCAGCGAGGCCAACACCATCGTGCGCGCCACCTCAAACATCTGGCTGCCCATGTCCAGGCGTTCAGCGCCAGTGCGCGCCAGCAGCATCCGGCGCACCATGGCAGCGATTTCGGGCAAGGTATCATCCATGGCGCTTTACCAGATCCTCGAACTGGCCCAGCACGGAAAGAAGCCCGGCCCGGCTTCGCAGATAGCCGGTGTCGCACTCGCGGACGAGAAGATTGCGGGCATCCTTGAGTTGAATCTCGGAACCGGAATCCTTCGCCCAGACCAGCTTGGAAAGTATCAAATCTTCACGACTGACGATCCATGTGTGAAAATCCTTTATAAGGATTTCCTGTCTCCGAGCGAATTCCTCCAAACGGTATGGATCGTCCTTGCGCACGATGAAGTCCACCTTGATCACGCTGTCGAGGTGGATCAGATTGAACATGGTTCGGCGCGCGATCGCAAGCGCGACCGTCTCCGGATCAATATAAAAGTCGGCTTCAAACAGGCGCACGACCCCTTCGGCATCGGCCCCGGTTAGAGCCACTACAAGATCAATATCGCGCGTCATTCGCGGCTGAGCATAGTAGTTCATCGCTACGGATCCCGTGAGCATGAAGGCTATGCCCGCACCGCTGAGCCGCTGTGAGACGTCCCGCAATATGTCAAGCTCGGTTTTGGCCATGCAGATGCATTGTACGCAAGCCGGCAATTCGCGCATAGCGATCTTTTGATACTCCCGCGGGATTATGGGGACAGGAGCCTGGATGTCCGAAGCCTGCTCAACGAGGCCTATCTCCGGAGCTTTATTTGATTTTCGCGATCCGGCCGTTGGTGGTGAAGCGGCTGAACACGAGCGGATCATGACCGGGGATGACACGCTCGGGCGCTCCTGCCAGCGTCACCATCCGTTCCAGGGCCTTGAGATTGGCCTCGCGGTCGGTGATCGCAAAAGTCGGGATAGGAGTTTTGCTTTCCAGGTTGCGATACAGATAACAGTTGTCGGAGGCGAGCACATAGCTCGGATTGCCCTCGACGCGGATATACTGGGAGGCAAAAGTGTGGCGCGCGCCCGTAAAAACACGAATGCCGGGCAGGATTTCCCGGTCGTCGCCATCGATCAGCTGCAGTTTCCTATGCGTGTTGTGCCGCAAGAGGTACAGCAAGTCCTCCGGTTCGATGCCGCCGCTCTGCCCGCCCTTTTGCCAGGCAGGGCCCGTGTAGTAGGCAAATTCCTCCTTCTGCATCCAGATCATGGCGTTGGGAAACAGGTCGATGCCATCCATATGGTCCCAGTGCGCGTGCGACAGGATGATGTCGGTGATCTGGCCGGGCTCGACCCCGGCGCTGCGCAGAGCCTCGTCGGGACGCATGAAGTCGGCTACTTTGTATTGATCGAGCCACGACTGACGATGGCAGCCGGCATCCAGCAGGATGTTATGGCCGCCGCCGCGCACCAGCCAGAAGACGAGCGGGATGTCGATCCGTTCCGACGCCGGAGCCCCAACCACCAGACCCGATACCGGAAACTGCCGGATCGTACCGTAGCGAATGGCTTCAATCGTGTAGTCGGTAGCGCTTGGAAAAGGACATAACGCTGCCAGCAGGCCCAGCCAACAAAACACGGCTATCATAGTGCGCCTCCCTTGGAAATAGAGATAGAGTTTGTGCTCGGCTTTAAGAGCGCGGCCGAGCCATCCGGCATAAGGACCAATGGTGAAGCAGAAGTAGAGCGTATCCAGAACCTGTAGTCAGCTCCGCATTCCAGTGAACGGGCCAGATATCGAGGGCGCCACATGGCTGGCAAACTATCACATAATTGATAAATAGTCGCAACATTGTGTCAATCCCTTGAAAGGGCGAGTTTGAGGACACGATCGTGGTTGTATCTGCAATAGGACTGAGCCCCGCGAGGGCAAATCAGAGTGACTGCATAATATCCTTGAATATTTGCATCATTAATGCAATATTTCTGATCATGACTCTTCACCCGCGCGGCTTGCTGCCGATTCTGTTGCGGCGAATCAAGCAGCGCTCCATAACGGTTCTTACGGGCGCCCGCCAGACGGGCAAGACCACCCTGGTGCGCAATCTGCTGCCCCGGGCAGGCGGTCCGGAATCGGTCTATGTCTCGCTCGACGATCCCGATGAACGGCTCCGTCTTGCCGCTGATCCTGTGCGGCGCCTTGATCATAGCTCAAAGCTGGTGATTCTCGATGAGATCCAGAAACAGCCGGATCTCCTGGATGCGGTCAAGCTGCTCACAGACACCGGCACGGAACGCAGATTCCTGCTGTTGGGATCATCGCAGATTCTGCTTCTGCGCCAGGTGCGTGAAACCCTGGCGGGGCGGGCCAGCATCCTGGATCTGTGGCCGCTTGCCCTTGGGGAGCGGATCTCGGGCGATCAGGTGCCCCCAATCATGCTCGACCTGATCATTAAAAACGGATCCGGGGCACTGACCGGAGTCGCGGCACAGCCACCCTCGGCGGATCAGACCAGGCACTGGAGGGCCGTTGCCGAGGATCATTTCGAGTGGGGCGGCTATCCCGCCCTGGAGCCCCTGGCGCCGCAGGAGCGCGAGATCTGGCTGCGTGATTTTCGCCGTACCTATCTGGAACGCGACCTATCCGATCTGGGGCGCGTATCCGACTTGGATCAGTTCGCATTAGCCCAGAACCTGCTGGCTGCGAGGAGTGCGCAACTGCTGTCGTTCAGCGAGGTATCGCGAGAGCTTGGAGTGGCGGTCAATACCGTGAAGCGATATGTTCGCTTCCTGGAAATCTCATATCAGATCTATCTGCTTCGGCCGCTGATGCCCAACCTTGCCGCTCGGCTGGTAAAAAGCCCCAAGCTGTATTGGACCGATCCCGGACTGGCACGCCTGCTTTCCGCACGTATCGGAACCGAGAGCGGCAGCCTTTTCGAGACGGCCGTCCTCTGCGAACTCTTGCGCTGGTCATCCTGGCAGCCTGTCGCCCCTGCCATCCATTTCCTTAAAATCCATGGCGGCCGCGAGATCGACTTCATCGTCCAATGGCCGGATTGTGTCCTGGCAATGGAGGTGAAGTCCAGCCGTCGAACTCATGAGATGGATGCTCGCCCGCTTCAGCATCTCCTTGGGATCGCATCGTTCCCTGGTGTGCACAAGAACGCAACGCGCATCGGCCTGGTGGTCAATCGGGGGCGTGAGATCGAAAGCCTGGGCGAGAATTTATGGGCTGTCCCCGCGTGGCTCCTGTTTAGCCCCATCCACTCCCGATAAGCACGAGCGGGGATCTGGGACATCCGCTTTTCGCTCTGGAGGCGAATTCCCTTCACATGCCGATAAGCAGCCATTGCAGACGTGGTCCCCCGCCTTTCGGCTGGTTTTCGAAATCATGGCGCCTGTCCCGTATGGTGCTTGGCTAGCTTTTGCCGCGAAATGCGGCCTGAGGTCTCGCGGTGCGGCCCCGGAGGGGCCAGGAGATAATAGCCGGGGGCGTAAGCCCCCGGATAGGATGTTGCATTAAAGGAGCCCCGGCAGGGGCGAAAGATCTTTGTCCGCAACCTTTCTCTGTCGCCCCTCCGGGGCTCCACACTGCTTTACGATTCAACCCCGGGCTTGCGCCCGGGGCTATTCTCTCTCCGCCCCTCCGGGGCTTGCTTAAAAGGCGGAGCGAATTTTGCGAAAATATCTGAGCGACATTCGCGCCTGTCCCCGGAATTACTTCACCAGGTCGCGGATTTCCTGCTCCAGGGCGCTGAGGCGGAACTGCGACATCAGGTCATTGAATGTGAACTTGACGGCGGCATAATCTTTGCCGCGGATGTCCAGGAGTGCGGCTTTGAGCTGCGTCTTGTATTCATCCAACCGCCCTCCCGCGCGCTCTCCGGCGCGCCCCTTGAACTCGTCGATTGCCGCCATCTGCACCGTCTGAAATTGCTGCACCAGGGCGTCGTACTGTTTTGCCTCCTCGAGCGCCTGGGCGCCCCGGGCGCCGGCGAGCTTCTGCCCCTGCGCCAGGACCTTCTGGAGCTCCGCGTGCACCCCGTCGGTGATCTTCGCCCACTCCGTCTCCAGGGATGCCCGCGCGGGTTGTGCCGCGGCAGCCGCCGCTTCCGCGGCGGGGCCGAAGTAGTACAAGGAGTTGAAGAGCAGCTTGAACATCAGGTGGGGCTGCCCGCGCCACTGCGGCCGGAAGCCGGTCAGGATGATGTGCCCGCGGCCGTAGGCGGCATCGAGCGCGGCGATCTTCCCCTGGATCTTTTCCGGATAGAGCAAGTATCCGCTCATGAGCGGATTGTCATCCTTGGGATAGGTGAGCAGGACGCTCCCCTTGAAGTCGCGGTCGGTCTCGAATGCGGCGTTGCGTGCGAAGAACACGGCAGGGTCCGGTGGCAGGCCGTAGGTGAGCGGGTGCCCGGCATCTTTCACTTCGGTGCGCAGGATCGAGCCGGAGCAGAGGAATTCGGTGTTCTTCAAACCCTGGAGCGCATTCTTCACCGGCAGGTTGAAGCGTTCGATCGCGAAGTTCGAGGCGTTGCCGAGCATCAACAGCGTGCCCCCGTCGCGGACGAACTCCCGGACCTTGATCAGCCCCATCTCGCCGATCCCGCCGACGTACTCGCCAGGAATGGTGCCGACGGCGTGGCCATCCATGATAGTGGCGGCGCCTGCTTCGGCAAAGATCAGCACGTCATAGCTGTCGCGCAGGTGGCCGGACTGAATCTCCGCATTGCGCACATCCTTGTAAGGAAACTCGAATTGCTCGAGCAGCCAGCGGGTCCAGCCTTCATCGATGCTCGCAACCCAGGATGAATAGATGCCGATGCGGGGCGCCTTGACCGCGGTCACCGGATCGCTGACCGTGCTCACGGCCTGGACCGGCAGGCTGAGTTCCGAACTTATGCTCTGGATCTGCTGTTGCGAAATCCCTGTAGCCACCACGCCTCCCGGAGCCAGCCGCGTCTTGCCGGCTGTCAGTTCCTTCTTCGTGAACGAAACGTTCCCTCCCGCCTTAAGGATGCGATTGATCGCCCGGAAAGCGTTGTTGGACTGATGGTCGAAAACGAAGCTGGTTCCGGAACCCTCCACAGCCGCGGCAGGCGGCGTTACTTTGTCCAAAGGCCGCAGCCGGCCCCGGAAGTCCTGGGTCAGAGGGGCGGAGACGGAGACCACTTCCACTCCCATTTGGAAAGAGAGAGTCCAGCCAGCAACGTCGTAGGGCAGATCGGGTTCTCCTCCCGGAGACACCCTCAGATCCGGATATTTCTGCACTTCCATCAGCTCTTTCACAAGCAGGGCATACGGCTGGTCCATCAGGAGCACCCAGCTCCCCGCCGGATACTCCCGGCCGTTGGCGGTAATCGGCTGCGCTGCCTGATGAATGCGGATCCCGTTGATCCGCATTTTCTCAACCATTAGGGCGGCGGTCTGCGGGTCACGCTGCCGTTGCGGCACGATGAAGGCAAACGGCGGCTCCTTGGCAAAACGCCTGATCACGTCGCGCCCGGCCTGGTAGCGGTTGTAGATGATCTCTTCCCGGTATTTTGCGGCCGTGTCCAACACCGACATGGATGCGCCCACCATGTAGCGCACGGCGTCGCCCAGCCGCCACCATCCACCCTTCCAGGGGCTCGAGTAGAAGACCTCCTGGCGCAGCTCCTGGTACTCCTTGGGAAAATCCTGCACCGTGTAGAAGCGCGGCGTCGCGTAGCGGTAGAGCGCAGTTTCGGTGAGGAACGAGATCGTGTTGCGGTAGTTGTTTACCCCATCGATGAACCCCGGGTACCAATCGTCGAAGCCCGTGCGGTGGACCGATCCGGGCATGCCGTGCTCGTCCAGGTAGGAAGCCATGGCGGTGCCGAAAACGTTGGTCCAGCGCCACATCAGAGGATGCACGTTGCTGGAGATCGGTTCCGCGAAAGGCGGGATCCAGATGCGCGTCGGAAAGGGCGCGGTCTGGTGATGATTAAAGTACACCATCGGGAACCACTGCTCCACCGCGACCCGGGTGACCACCTGCGACTCGGTCATATTGTTCATGTAGCCGTCGCGGTTGTTGTCGTGGCCGACGTACTTCTGGTACAGCCAGGGCATCGGACTGACTTCAAACTCGGTGCCGAGGTTACGGCGGTACCAGTCCGCCACCATGTTCTGCCCGTCGGGATTCAGCGAGAACCAGAGTACGAGGACGACATTGTCCAGGATGAATTTGACCTGCGGATCGCTCGCGCCGGATACCAGGTCGTAAGCCAGCTGGATCGTGTGCTCGGCGCCGGCGCATTCCGTGGAGTGCAGCCCGCCGTCGACATGAACGATCGCCTTCCCCTCGCGCGCCAGCTTGCGCGCCGACTCATCGTTGAGATCCTGCACCAGCGCGATGCGGCGGGCGATGTCCCGGTAGCGATCGATGTTCTTCAAGTTTTCCGGGGAGGAAATGATGGCGATGTACCAGTCCTGCCCTTCGGAGGTCTTGCCGACCCTCTCCAGCCTGATCTTGTCGGAAGCAGCAGCCAGCTTCTGGAAATACGCCAGCGACTCGGTGTACCGGGTCAGGTGATAGTCTGCGCCCGGCTTATAGCCGAGCACTGATTCGGGACTCGGGACGGTTTGAGCAAACAGCCCGCCTGCAGCGAACAGCAGCCATAGGAAGACGAAGAACGGATCTACGCGTTTCCCGGAAATCAACCTTTTTGCAACAGCAGCCATACAGGGTCTCCTCAAATACTTAGCTCCCTTCGCTCGCAGACTTCAGGGGCCAAGGGGCAAAGGGGTCAAGGGGCAAAGGGAAAGCAAGATCAGGGCTGAGTGCTGAACTTAGACTTGAGGCTTCAAATGAGAGCATCCAGCATCCTTTCAACTTGCCCATGCAGCGCGACCACCGCGTCGGCACTATTTTTCTGATGATAACTCAAGCAACCTGCAAGTAACAGTTGCGTTTCCGATATCAGGGCGAATGCCCTGTGAGCTTTGCTACAACCAGGGTCACGTCATCCTCGAAGGGGCGATTGTCTCCGAAACGTCTCAGTTCATCCAGGAGGCGCTCTGCAAAGGGAGCGCTATCCAGCGTGCCGTGTTCCGCCAGGAACCGGTGCATTTCGGTGTCTCCGAACTCCTCGCCGTCATTGTTGGCATGCTCACTGACTCCGTCCGTGCAAGCCACCAGTATGCTTCCCGGCGACAGCTGTTCAAAACGAGCCTGCGATCCCGGCAATGAGGGAAAAAGGCCCAGAGGTGCGCTCCCTTCCTGCAGCCTGCGGATCTGCTGCCCGCAGAGGACGAGCGGCGCCGGATGCCCCGCGTTGATGTAGCGGATCCCGTTGGCTGAGACATCAATCTCGGCGAGGAAAGCAGTGACATAATTGTGGGGGGAGGTGCTTTCGTAAAGAAGGCGGTTCAGCCTCTCGTGCACCTCCTCGATTCCGAGCCCCATCGAGGCGCACAGGTGAGCCGCCGCACGGACTCCCGACATGATCAGAGCGGCGGGAACGCCTTTGCCGGCGACATCCGCAACAATCAACAGCGCTGAGCTCTGTGACAACGGGATGAGATCATAGTAGTCGCCACCCACAGAGCGGCCTTCCATGATCGTGCCGTGCAGGCTCAGCCCGGCAAGATTGGGGAATGTGCGCGGCAATAGCTGTGCCTGGACCTGGGAAGCCAATTCCAGTTCCCGCTCCATTTTGTCTTTCTGCTGCCTGGTTTCCAGCTCGTTCCAGACCAATCTGTGGAACAGGGAACGGGTGTATCGAGCCAGCAGTGTCATGAGGGCGACGAACAGCGCCAGCACCAGCACTTTCGTCATCTGTCCAACCACCGTTACATCAGGGCTGAATAGCTCCGCCGCGTAATTTCCCCATGTCACAGCCGTCCAGCGCGACACCCAGGTAAACAGGCTGCCGTATGCAAGCAGGGCGTATCCGCCCGCGACCAGCGTCAGTTTGGGATCAAAACGGAAGACCGTCATGCCGACAATCGGGTAGACGAAGAGAAAAGCCGGATTCTTCAGAGCTACCGAAGGAATGTCGGTCAATGCATATGCCAGCAGGGTCAGGTGCACCAGGGTTACGTCGATCAGCGTGGTCGAGTATTTCATTACGGCACGGTACCCACGCCCGCGGAGCCATAGCGACACAGCCAAGCTGTACGTCAACGCGATCCCGATTGCGCCGAAGTTAATCACATTGGTACGGGCCGTAACCATGGGCGCATTCAGCAGCGCAATCGCGCCAACCACCGCGAAGAAAGCCAGTCGGGCGCGACCGGCTATCCGCTCGACCCGCGCTTCCTGGAGTGCCAGGGCACGATCCACTCGCTCGAGAATCTCCTTCATAGCTCCCCCCAGCCAATCGTGGAACGGGATCTTGGATAGCACGCGAGCGAGCCGGTTCCTCTTCTCGTGCAGTCCTGGCCAGTTTCTGCCTCGAAACTCCCTCAGCCCTCTGGCCCAGCCCCGAAGGGGCGGCGAGAGAAAAGCCCCGGGCGCGAGCCCGGGGTTGGGCCCAAAACCAGCGTCAAGCCCCGGAGGGGCGACAGAAAAAGGCTGCGGACAAAGATCTTTCGCCCCTGCCGGGGCTCATTAAATGAAATATCCTATCCGGGGGCTTGCGCCCCCGGATATTATCTTGCCGCCCCTCCGGGGCTCGGCCGGCAAACTCGGCAGCCGAGTTTCGCGACAGAAACCAGCACTGCTGTAAGATCCCCCAAGCGCGATAATCCGCCATACTGCCCGTGGTCGTGGCGCACCACGGCCGGGCAGTATCAGATCTCAGCCCGCATTATTCATGAATGGTGTCCGCAAGCGAACTAAAAACAGTTCACGGCGCCGGAATTCACTTATGACAGAAAGCTTTTAGGACAATGTCCCCTTTTCGCCCTTGGCGATGACTATGCTACGATTGTGCACATGAACTATCTGGGTTTCCTTCTATTGCTCTTAATGCAGGCTGCAAAACCGGCGCCGGCTCCGGATATCCCGGCTTCAGCCGGGGTATACCTCCGATCCGGCGATTCGCAATGGACCAGGATCGAACCCGCCTCCCTGGCTGACACACGGACCAAGGGATTGGAACTGTTCCTGCAAACCGGCGGATTTTACAATCCCGACATGACCATTGTTTATCGGGGAGCACGGGCTCCTCTGCAAATCCCCGTGTCGCGGCCCACGTTTTATGTCCGTGGCATCGGCTCTGCACGAGATGTGATCATCGTTCAGGTGACCAGCAGGAAGGACAGCCGCACTCTCCAGACGTCAGCATCGGCCGTTGCGGCGGACAATAAAGGAGGGTTCAGGAAGAAGGAGATCCAGAGTACGATGGTCACCGTCTATGCCGATGATTCTTTCTCCATAACGCCCGACAAGGACTTGAAATCCGGCGAGTATCTGCTCCTGCTGAGCCTGACCCATGTCGGCTTCGATTTCGGCATTATCCTGCCGAAAAAATAATACCCGGCCGTCTGTAACACAATAATCACGAAATGAACGGCGCAGCATAGCCGCTACCAATAGAATAGTAGAGTGATCGCCGCCGCGCCGGGCTCTTAGCTTTTAGCTTTCAGCTCTTCGCTAAAACTAAACGAACAAAGGATTTCGATTTTATCAGCAGCAAATTGTGTCAAAAAACACGAAGTTGGAGCGAAGTACCACGAAAGGGGGCGGCCATGGAGGTCCAGTCCTGCGCGAGGCGCCAAGGCCCGCGCACGCCAATGCCTATTGATGCCCTGATTCGGACATTTCGTGTGTTTCGTGTATTTCGTGGTCTCCATGAGCAGAGGAACGAGGTGGGCCTGGCTGGTCCTGGGTCCAGAGATCTGCCGGTTTCCCGGTGTAGAGGTAGCGCTTGATCTTGCGGGTCGCGGTCTTTTCGAATTCCTCATAACGCACCGTCAGGCGGGTAACCCGCTTGAAGGGTGCGAGTTTCAGGCATCGTTCCTTCACTTCCCGGCGCAATATCGCCTCGACGGTGCCAGGGCCTACGCTGCCGTCTTTTTCCAGCCCCTGGCTGACAAAATAATCGGTATTCGGCACAACAATGGCTTGCACTTCCGCGTGATGATTCGGGTCTTCGCTTTCGTGGCCCCATACCAGGCATTCCAGAACAAAGGGCGACTTGAGGATTTCGGCCTCTACTTCTTCAGGATAGACCTTCTTGCCCCCCGGTGTGACGATGGCGTTCTTCTTTCGTCCCTGGATGAAGAGAAAGCCGTCCTCATCCAGGTAGCCGAGGTCACCGGTGTGCAGCCAGCCGTCCTCCAGCGCCTCCTGGGTAGCAGCGGGATTATTGTAATAACCCTTCATGATGTTGGGTCCGCGCGCCAGGATTTCTCCATCCGGGGCGATGCGCACTTCGACACTCGGCAGCGGCAGTCCGGCGGACGAATCCTTGAAGGCATGGTCACGATTCGCCGAGATGATGGGTGAAGACTCGGTGAGCCCATACCCTTGCAGGAAGCCGAAGCCCAGATCGCGGAATCCGCGCACCACGGAAGGATCGATCGCCGCCCCCCCGGAAATCAGCAAGCGCAGCGAGCCTCCGAATCGCCGGTGGACTTCGGCGAACAGCCTGCGGCGGATGTCCAGGCGAAAGATCCCCTGGCATACAGAGGCCACTCTCTTGGCGGCCCGCACTTTCCATAGTCCTTTCTCCGCCATTCCAGCATGCAGCTTTTTGTAAGCGTTGTGCCAGAGCAGGGGCACGCCCAGGACGGCCGTCGCCCTGGTCTCTGCGACATTCTCCGCAAAACGGCGCAGGCTTTCGGCATAGGAGATCGAACCGCCGATATGCAGAACCAGGAGGAATCCGACCGTGCATTCATAACTGTGGTGCAAAGGCAGCACCGATAAAAGGCGGTCTTCCGAACTGATTTTCACCCAACGCGTCACGTCGTAGATGTTTGCGGCAATGTTGCCGTGGGTCAGCATCACACCTTTGGAATTTCCCATGGTGCCGGAAGTAAACAGGATGGAGAGCAGGTGGTCGGGGGAGACTTGCTGCTCCAGGAAGTCGTTCTTCCCTGCCGCCATACGCTCGCATCCCTGGGCCTTCAGCCGTGCGAAAGGAATGGGATGCGCACCTTCTCCGCCCTCATCCATATTGATCAGGGTCAGCTGCTGCGGGAGTTTTTTGCGGATCTCCTGCAGCATATCCATGTGTTTGGCATCCCCGACCACCGTCTGGGCGCCCGAGAGATACAGGATGTGGTAGACCTCGGTCTCCCGGAGGTCCCGGTCGATCGGCACGCATACGATGCCCGTGCAGGCGGCAGCCAGGAAGGCGATTGCCCATTCCGGACGGTTGTCTCCCACAATTGCCAGCTTGCTCTCGCCCGGTGAAAGTCCGATGGCAGCCAGCCCGCACGCAACCGCCTCTGACTCCGCACGCAATTCCCGATACGAAATCGGAATCCAGCGATTCGCCTTTTTGTATTGAAGTGCGGTCCGGTCGCCGAACTTCTCGCAGCTGCGCAAAAACACTTCCCGGATGTCGGAAATCGGCGTGGCAGGATATTCAGGGTATCTCCCTTTCATCGGCATCTCCGAGACACTGTCGAGGCCGTTCCCCGGCGGCCGAATGGCTGAGTGTTCTATATTAGCAGGGATGGAAGCGCGCAATCTCGGAAAATTCACCACAGTCCAGCCGGAGGATTTCCGGCATCGGTTGATTTTAAGACTTGATTGAGGCGGGCTGCACTCATTAACATGTTGGCCAGTTCGTTGTCCGTGTGCTCGGGAAACCCGCTGCCGTGTGCTGTACGGCTGGAAAACATCGGACATCCCGAATATCAACATCTTGCACCATCGGCTTGTTGCGAGAGCGCTTTTCGCAGGGATGCGCTGCCGCTAGGAGGGCGAATGCACTTCGGTCACAGATTGTTTTCAAGCATTTTGCTTCTGATGCTGTTCAGGGGATTCCCCTTAGTCGTCGCGGCCCAGGTGAATACGGTCGAACTGACCGTGTATGTGCTCGATCCGAAGGACGCCACCGTGCCCGGCGCCGAAATCAAAATGAAGAATCTGAGCACCGGCGCGGTGCGCGAGGGGCAGAGCGACAACAGCGGCCGGTATCTCTTTGTCGGTCTGGCTCCCGGCCGGTATGAACTCACCATCGAAGCCAAGGGCTTCGCCAAGCTGGTAAGCCCGGATTTCGTCCTCACCATCGGCCAGGCGGCCGATTTCCATGGCCGACTCCGCCTGGCGATCGGGTCGGAAACGATCGTGGTGACGGAATCACCGGAACTGATTCAGACCAGGCAAACCGCGGTTGCCTCAACCATAGATCAGCGTTCCATCGACAACCTGCCCATCAATGGTCGAAATTACATCAACTTCACGCTGACGGCCTCCCAGGCTCAGCGGGACAGCTCCCCATCCATCGGCGCTGCGCCGACCAGCGGATTGAACTTCCAGGGGCAGCGAGCGCGCTCCAACCAGGTCTCCGTAGATGGAGCGGACGCGGTCGACAACTCGACCAATGGGATCCGTGCGACGGTCTCGCAGGAGGCCGTGCAAGAGTTTCAGCTCATCATGAGCAACTACATGCCTGAGTTCGGCCGTGCCACCGGAGGAGTAATCAACATTGTCACCAAGAGCGGCAGTAACACGTTTCACGGCAACGCCTTCGGCTACTTCAGGCACAAGAGTATCCAGGCGCGCAATCCTTTCTCCGTCAATGTAGATCCTGCGACGGGCAACGTTGAAGCGGTCAAGCAGGAATACACGCGCGTCCAGGCAGGTGCCACCCTCGGGGGGGCGATCAAGAAAGACAAGAGCTTCTACTTCTTTTCCTACGAAGCCACACGGCGGCAGGAGACGGGATTCACAAACATCGGGAGCAACAATTTCGGCCTCGTCAAGGCAACCACGCCCGTCGTACCCGGGGTTACGCTCCTGCTGACACCGGCCCAGCGTGATTTCGTAGCCAATCCCGCCGTGCTCGCCGCTCCGGGAGGGGCCCAGGCGGCAGCAACTCTCTTCGCCCTTGCCGGATCGGGTTCCAGCGTCGCATTGGATGGAATCGACCCCGGATTGATCGCAGCCCAACGCGGCGTGCCCACTGCCCCCGGCGCCCGCTTTCCAATTCTCATCGACTGCCTGCCCCCAAACCTCCCCTGCAGCAGCGCGAACCTTGTTTCTCTGCCAAAGTCCTTCGTGCCGCTCCGCAGTCTGATCGGCAACTACCCGATTCATGAAGGGACCTCATTCTATTCCGCACGCCTGGATCACCAGTGGAACAATCGCAACAACTCATTTGTCCGCGTCAATATCTCCCCCTCCATGATAACCGGAATCCAAGTCAACGCACAGAACCAGAACTTCGGCCAGAATGCCGCCTCGCGCACGTCCCTGCAACAGACGCGCGACATCGCGGTGGTTGCCCAGAACGTCTCCACGCTGGGGAGGAGTATTTTCAACGAAGCACGCTTCCAGTTTGCGCGCCGGGGCCTGCATTACGGATATTCGGACTTGAAGGGCGGCAGCCAAGTGGCCGTAAACATCACCGGCTTCGCCTTCTTCGGTCGCGAACCCTTCTCCACCGTGGATCGGATTGAACGCCGCTATCAATGGACCGACAACCTGTCCTGGAACATCGGCAACCACAGCTTGAAGATGGGCGCCGATATTAACCTGATCCAGCTCGGGAGCAATAAGGAACAGATCTTTGAGCTGAATTTCGGCGGGCTTTACAACTTCGGCGGATTGACGGCTTCCCAACTCGGCTTGCCCGCCACGATTGCAGGCATAGCCTTACCCAGCATTACTGCGCCTCAGGCTTACGGCCTGGGTCTGCCTCAGGTCTACATCCAGGGCATAGGAAACTCGAACAGGCCCTTCAGCAATTACCCTCTCGCCTTTTTTATTCAGGACAGCTGGCGCCTTCACCCGCGGCTGACTCTGAATTACGGCGTGCGCTACGATGTCGAATTCACCCCAACATTCGAGGCGGCCACACCGCTCAACAAAGCTGCCGAGGCCGCTTTCCATGTGATCGAGGGGATTCCGCGGGATTACAACAACGTGTCGCCGCGTCTCGCGATTGCCTGGGCGCCGCGCGGAAATCTGAAAACCGTGATTCGTGCCGGGTATGGCCTGTTCTACGACCATCCTTTACTTGCCGTGGGTTTCAACTCTACAACGGCCGAAGGAGCACTTTCAACCCAGCTCCTCACCGGAGGCGGGACCGCTACGCGTACTTCCGCGTCTGTCAATCCGATCGGGGCGATGAATGCGGCCGGCATTTTCCAGGGGGTATTGAATCAGGGCCCGCTCCCCCTGGGATATCTGCCGAATGAACAGCGCTTCGACGCGAAATTGCCTGAGTCCCTGTTTGCCAATCAAAAATTCTTATCTACCGGCGTTCCGATCCCGCTTTTGCCGTTCACGCTCCCCACCGAGAGCAGATTCAGATTCGGCTACGCGCAGCAGGCCAACCTGACCCTGGAGCACGAGATCGCTGCCAACTACCGTCTCAGCATCGCCTACACATTTACGCATGGCTTGAAGCTTAACCGGCCGCGCAATATCAACACGACGAATCCGATTCTCCTCAACACCAACTTCCAGAATGCGCTCGCCGCCGGACTTGCGGTTTCGAGTCCGATCTCTGTAACAGCGCCGACGACGAATTTCGCACCTACGGCCGGCAGCTGCGGTCTGCAGGTGGCCGGCATATCCGGCGCAGCCCCCGGAGTTCTCGGGCGTCTTAACGGTTGCCCGGCCGTACTCTCGGCATTGGAAGGCCAGCCTGTGGCAACGGCCGCCTTTTTCAACTTCTTCCGTCCTTCAGGACCGAATCCATCGTTCGCATCCCTGGTCCCCGGAGGCTATGACTCGCAGGTTGCCCTGGCAAAATCGGCGGGATACCCAACCGGATTCCCGGGCGTGCCCGTCCCATGGAGCGACGTCATGCAGCAGGAGTCCTCGGGCAATTCTGTGTATCACGGCATGACGGTGGGAGTTTCCAAGCGCTTTTCCAGGCACTTCGAATTCAATGTCAACTACACATGGGCGCACACGATCGACGATTCCACCGATTTGCAGACGCTCCTTTCGCCTCAGAATAATAACCGGCCCGACCTCGAGCGGAGCAACTCCACCTTCGATCAGCGCCATCGGTTCGTTGCCAGCGCCGTGTTCGAGAGCCCCTTCGATACTAAAGCCGCCGGCTGGTACCGGAAGATGCTGGCAGGATTTGTGCTCTCCCCCATCATCGAATTTGCATCCGGCCGGCCTTTTACGGTGATCACCGGAACCGATTTCAATCTGGACTTCGGTTCGAACACCGATCGGCCTTCCGTGGGCACCGGAGGGGTATCCTCGCCCTTCATCGAAAATATCTCCTTTACGATACCCACAACGTGCGATCAGACGGTGCAGCTGGGTACGACTTCGATTTCCCCCCCGTTCGGCTGCACAGGAAATCTGGGCCGAAATGCCTTCACCAGACCGGGAATCACGATGGTGGATCTGAGAATTTCCCGCAGTTTTCCGATCTCTGAGCGGGTGAATCTGGTATTCATCGCCGATGCTTTCAACGTGATCAATCGCTTCAATGTCGGCGACGTGAGCCCGCTGTGCAATCCCCTGGATGCGTCTTCCTGCCGGGCAGGCGAGCCGACGGCCTCATTGGATCCGCGGCAGTTCCAGTTTGCGCTCAAGCTGAACTGGTAGGCTGGTCCATGGGAAACGGGGACATCCCGCATCCCCGGCTGGCCGTTGCTTCTCAATGGTCAAGCCGGGAACTGCGGAATGTCCCCGTTTCGCATACTATTACGGCAGCGGCAAATGTTTAGCCCTGGAAAAGCAGCCACGGATTACACGGATTCACACGGAGTACTTCTCTCCGCAATTCGGGCCGCCAAAGACCACGTCGTTTCGGGGACAGCCATAGTCCAATCGCGACAGGACGCCGGGCTTGAAATCCGTGAAATCAGTGTAATCCGTGGCGGCTTTTTTTTGCTAGGTCTCCTCTTTTCCAGTGGGCTAAACAGTTGCCGGCAGCGGGATCGCGGTTGGCCGGCGACGTTCGAATTGAGTAACAGATTGGAGGCCCGCCGTCCTGGCGGCCGCCATGGCCACATCGAGATGGGCGGCGACCTGCTCGGAACGGTGCGCATCGGATCCAAGGGTCGCGCGCTCGCCGCCCATTTCTGCATACCAGCGCAGGATTGCCGGGCCCGGCAACAGGACTTGAGCCGGCCGTCTCATGCCGGAAGAGTTGATGTCGATCGCAATGCCGCGCGCGATGCAGTTGGCCAGCACCGGACGGATCAGCGCCTCATAAGCCCGGGGATCATAGCTGCCGTAAACATCGAATGCCGTGCGGACCGGGACATCGAGGTGTCCGAGCACATCGAACCCGCCCACACGGGTCATGCGCTCCAGCTCTTCGAAATAGAGGCGGTACGCCTCCTCGGCGGGACGCTGATAGAATGCGGGATCAAAGACGGTGCTGCGCCCCACCCAATGAAGTGAGCCGATGACATAATCAAAGGGAGCGCGTGCCAGGATTGCCCGCATTTCCTCCTGGAAAATGTGGGGCTCGCCGATTTCTATCCCGGCACGGATCACCAGCTTGCCGGCAAACACACTGCGGCAGCGCAACAGCTCCTCCAGCCAGGGTTCAAGCCGGAGCCAGTCGCGCGGATTTTCATCGGGATACAGATCGTAGTGTTCGGCAAAACCTATTTCGGGAACTCCAAGAGCGATCGCGCTCCGGCACATCGCTTCCATGGATGAGTGGGAATCGGCGGAGAAATGGGAATGGATGTGATAATCGTGGGGAATCATGGATTCCAGGCGGCGAAGGTAAGGGCCGCAAAAGCCAGCATGCGGTGCCGATCAGTCGGGGCAGATTCTATTCCGAAAATAGGATGTACAACGGTGGTGTTCAACTCATCTGTTTCTGTGAAACGCAATCTCCCCAATACAACTCGTGGCGAAGGGCTTTAGCCCGTCAATTTCTCCAATCAGACGGGCTAAAGCCCTAGGCCACGAAACAGAACCTTCAGCACAACTGCTCCGAAAACAAAGCTTTGCGCCTTCGCGTCTTGGCGTCTTTGCGGTTACTTCTCATGAAACCGCCAAGACTCGAAGAAAACACTGTTTTCATGCGTCGCAGGGTGCGCCCCGGGCGCATGAGGGGCTATCGCGAAATTCGCTTTTGCCGCTGAGCGACCCGGCACCGGAACAATCATGTGCGGGCGGGCTTTAGGCCGTGCCCTGCAACCCGCTCAAGCGTTATGTGCTTCTTTCTTCGCGTCGCCCTAAACATGGGCAAGCCACGCTCGTGATATCGACCGCATCACGGTATTTATCCTCAAGACACGGGCTAAGGCCCACCCCCACTTGTGACTCATTCTAGCCGCACCACGGATTGAACGATGAGGTTCACGTCAGCTGCTAATTGCCTCCTCGGCCGCCACTAGGCGGCGGCGACAGCTTGGAGAGATTGCCGGGAACTGTGCCACGGCCGCCACCACTCACAGGAACCGGAGCACCGCACACGGCGTAGATTTCGTCCTTCGTCCATCCGCTCTTGATAAGCGCCATGTAAAACGATTTTTTGAACGCATCGATACTTTCGGTCGGAGGTCGCTTGATCGAAATGATGAGGTTGTCGCTGTCGCCGAACTGTTTTTTATAGCTCTGAAGCCTGGTGACGCAGCCCGCCGCGTCCGCCGGATCGCATTCGAACAGCAGCAGCGTGTTCTTTTGATTCATGCGCGCGATCATGGCCTGGTCGATCGGCGCCGTGCCGGTAACCGTCACCAGGAAGGGCTTGGTGGTCACATCAAGCATGTCTCCCAGGAGCTTGGCTGACGGGTTGATGAGATTCAAAGCGATGTTGTTTGCTTCCATCGCCTTTACGGCTTCACGGCCCTGGACACTCACACCGCTGTTGAAGTTGAACCACGAACCGTCGTTGCTCGCTACGTCTACGCGCCCAAAATTCAGAAGCGACGCCGACTGGACCAGCGACGGGATGTTTCCGTCAAATATACCGGAATCGCGCACTCCCAGACTGTATCGCGCTCCGCCTCCGCCTCCGCCGCCACGCCCGCCGCCGGCGCCAGGTGCCGCGCCTGCCTGTGGCTGGGCTGCTGCAATCAACTGCTTGATACGGTCGTCGGCGAGTTTTGCCAACTCCCCGCTGTTGGATGCTTCCACATACCGCCAGGCGGCTCCGCCTCCGCCCCCCCTGCCCCCCGCCGGGGCTTCGCCGCCCCTGGCTGCCGGCTGGGGCCCGCCGCGCATGTCGGTCACACTGAGAGCTTGGGCGTTGTAAATGTGCAGCCGATCCGGAATCAGGATGTTAGTCTGCGTTTCATTTGCCAGGTTTATCACCCCCTGCAAAACAAACTGGCCGGTCTTGGCAAGAATTGCCGGCTCGATTTTTTCCGTATCATCCCCCGATTGATGGTAGTCGGGGTGCCCGCCACCGCCGCTGGTCATGAGCGCAAGCGCTTCAATACCAAGAGTAATGAATGCGGAGTGGTCGCTGCCCCCGGGGCCGCCCGTGCGCGCCTGAACCGCCTTCGCGACTTCCGGCGCCTGGTCGCGCATGATGATGTTGAAGATCTCGGGGAAGTTCAGTGCTCCCGGAGCACCGATGGCATCGCCAAGCCCGACCATGTCCATGTTGAAATAGGTAACTACCCGGTCGATAGATACGCCGTCGGTCGGCGTTTTGACCCAGTAATTCGATCCGTTGAGCCCCTGCTCTTCACCGCACCAGAGGCCTATGATGACCGTGCGCTTGAGCGGCACCTTGCCGGCAGCCAGGAGGCGCCCCACCTCCATGGCAACCGCTGTCCCGGACGCGTTGTCGTCGGCGCCGTTCATCACCACCCCGTTGGTAACACCCAGGTGATCCATATGCCCGCCCAAGACCACGTACTGGTTTTTCAGCGTCGGATCCGTTCCTTCAACCTTGCCCAGCACGTTGCGCGAGAAGTTGTTCTTGAACTTGTCGCCATACAGAGTGACGGAGTCGTATCCCTTGACCACCGCCTTCAGGCCGGTGCTCATGGATCGCACCTTCTTGTCGCGGATATCGCGCCGCATCTGATCGATCATGGCCGTGAATTCACTCAATGCCTGTTGCGGATTGCGCCACATGATCCAGCGGAATACGGCATCGTTAATGTTCGAGACGAAGACAAACGGGCGTGTGAATGGGGAAACGGCCTCCCCGCGCCCCCTCTGTCCACCGGGCGGCGGCCCCGCAGCAGCGGCAGGAGTGCCGGCTCGACCGCCACCACCGGCGACCTGGGCCGGCGGAGTGTAAAGCAGAATGGCTGCCGCGCCCTTGTCATACGCCACCTTGGCCTTGAAAGCATCAGTCGATTCTTCTGCCCAGGCCTCAGGAGTCTGCGCCGGCGGCGCCGGCGGAGCGCCGCCCATCCGTGGCACGTAGGCAGGGGCATCTTTAGGCGAGCCTCTCAACGCCAGGACGATCTTGCCTTTGACATTCGCAGGATACTCGTCCAGGCCCTTTGCCGGCGCTGAAATGCCGTAGCCGACGAAAACGATCTCTCCCGTCATCCTCGGGGCCGGAGGGGAGGAGGGATCGATGGCGAAGTCGTTGTCGCGGATGAGGAAGGTCCGCCCGGCGATCGTGAGCTCCGGAACCCCCAGCCTGTAACCGAAGGTCGCTTCGGGACTCCCCAGGATCGGGACCTTCTGAAAGTAGGTGCCATTCTCGCCTGCCGGCTTCAGGCCCCACTGCTTGAAAAGCCCGCCTGCCCATTCCGCGGTCTGTTCGTAGCCCGGGGTGAGAGACCTTCTTCCCTGATGCGCAGCATCTGCCATGGTCGCGATGTAGCTCTTGATGATAGTGCCGTCGACCTTGATCGAGGTTGACTGCGCCAAAACCGACAGCGCAACAAGGAAGATCATTGCCGCAACTGCCGCTAGTTTACTTCGATTCATCTTGGTGTCCTCCCGCAATAAATTGAGTTGATGCGATTCATTCGACCTGGGAAATGACTGGCAAAATCGCTCCCAATACGACTAAAGCGTTAGTATGAAGGGTTTTGGCAATACGATCGCATTATAGAGGCTTTTGCCCGGCGAGCAATGATGAAAATCCCGCAGGCGGCATGGGCCGGGAAATCAAGACCACGAAACACACAAAAAACACGAAATCCAATCGGACCGACATGTTGGTTCACTGGGGGATGCCTTTCGTGTGTTTCGTGTATTTCGTGGTTTTGAGAACGTGCGGGCGGCGTATTTTGGTATAATACCGCTCCCCAAGCAACAAGTTGCTTGCTAGGCAATGATGAACCCAAACCTGATGAGGAAGAACGATGAGCTTAAGCCTGATCGGAAAATCCATTAGCGCATCGGCAACCCTGAAGCTGAATGAAACTGCGGCGATACTGAAGGCGAAGGGGGAGCCGATCATTCACCTCGGCGGCGGCGAGCCGAAATCCAAAGCTCCCATGGATGCCATCATCAGCGCCATTGCGCTGATCAATTCCGGAGAAGTGCGTTATACGCCTGCGGACGGCATCCCGGCGCTCAAGCAGGCCATCATCCGTTATACGGAAGATTTTTACGGCCGGCGGGTGACGCCGCAGCACGTCATCGCCAGCAGCGGAGCCAAGCAGGCGATCATGGTCGCCCTGCAGGCCTTGGTCAATCCGCAGGAGGAAGTCATCTTTCCGGCGCCCTACTGGGTCAGCTATCCCGAGATGGTGAAGCTGTGCGGCGGAGTCCCGGTGCCGGTGCTTCCGGAAGACGGCAGTTTTTACCCCAGTCTACGGGACATCGAACAGGTCGTCACGTCTTACACCAAGGCAATCATCATCAACAGTCCCAACAATCCCACCGGGGCCATGTACTCGGAAGAGTTCATCGCCGAGATCGTGGAGTTTTGCGAAAAGCGCGGCATCTGGCTGATCATGGACGACATTTACCACCGGCTGATCTTTGACGGCAAGAAGCCGATCAGCTGCTTCAAGTATGTCAAGGACCTGTCGGAAAACTCGAAGCTGATCGTCGTCAACGGCGCCTCCAAGCAGTATGCCATGACCGGTTTTCGTATCGGGTGGGCAGTAGCCAACAAGCAGCTCATTGCCGTCATGACCAATATCCAGGGGCATCAAACGTCGGGGCCGTCGGCGGTCACGCAGCTTGCGGCGGTCGGCGCCCTCAACGGGCTGCAGTCGGGCGTGGAAAGCCTGCGTCTGACGCTGGAAAACAACCGCAACGTAATGATCGAAAGGCTGAAGGCTTTCGAGGGAATCAAGGTCACAAAACCCGACGGCACCTTTTATTGCTTCGCGGATTTCAGCCACTACAACAAAAACTCCACAAAGCTGTCGACCTTCCTCCTGGACAAGGTCCGGGTGGCAGTAGTTCCGGGCGTCGAGTTCGGCATGGAAGGCTATGTGCGCCTGTCAACCTGCGGAACGATCAAGGACATCACGGAGGGGATCGAGCGCATCAAGTGGGCCCTGGATCCGAATTCTCCCAACGAGCTCTACATCGGGCAGCGAAAACTTGTGAGGGATTGGCTATGACAAAGTATCTCGAGTTCGACACACCGGCGTCAAAGCAGGCGGGCGATCTGGCCAGCGATTTCAAGCTGGTGAATCACGGCCTGAAATATCTGGACAGGGTCTTCTGGAATCTCCCGGCCGAGGCCCTTTATGAAGAAGCCATCTTCCGCGGCGAAGCGCACCTTTGTTACGGGGGGCCTCTGATCCTCAACACCGGCAAATGGACGGCGCGCGCCGCCAATGACAAGTACATCGTCCGGGAGGAGAGTACCGAAGACAAGATCTGGTGGGGTATCTACAATCGCCCGATGAGCCCGGAGAAATTCGGCGGGCTGCTGACCCGCCTGCAGGCTTTCCTGCAGGGGGAAGAGTTGTTCGTCCAGGACTGCCATGTCGGAGCTGACCCGAACTACCGGATGCCGATCCGGATCATCACCGATAGCGCCTGGCAAAGCCTGTTTGCGCGCAACATGTTCATCCCGCTGCGCACGCAGGATGAATACAAGAAACACGTTCCCGAGTTCACCGTCATCGCCTTACCATCGTTCAAATGCGAGCCGATGGTGGACGGAACGGCCACGGAAACCGCGATCGTGATCAACTTCGCCCAGCGCCTGGCGATCGTGGCCAACACGAGCTACGGCGGCGAGATCAAGAAGTCTATCTTCACCATTATGAATTTTCTCATGCCGTTGCAGGATGTCATTTCCATGCACTGTTCGGCGAACGTGGGTGACAAGGGTGACGTCGCCTTGTTCTTCGGTCTCAGCGGCACCGGCAAGACCACGCTTTCTGCCGATCCGCGGCGCAAGCTGATCGGCGACGACGAGCATGGCTGGAGCGATGAGAGCGTGTTCAACTTCGAGGGCGGCTGCTATGCCAAGGTCATCCGCCTCTCGGCCGAGCACGAGCCGGAGATCTATGCCTGCACCCGGAAGTTCGGCACGATTCTCGAAAATGTCGTCTACGACCCCACTACCAGGCGGGCCGACCTCGACGATGATCGCACCACCGAGAACACACGGGCTTCGTATCCGCTCGAATTTATTCCCAACGCACTGCCGGAGAAAATGAGCCCCACACATCCCAAGAACGTCATCTTCCTCACGTGCGATGCCTCCGGCGTTCTCCCCCCGATCGCCCGGCTGGACATGAACCAGACCATGTACCATTTCATCAGCGGCTATACCTCCAAGATCGCCGGGACCGAGATGGGCCTGGGCATCGAGCCGGAAATCACCTTCAGTCCCTGTTTCGGCGGGCCCTTCATGGTGCATCATCCTTTCTATTACGCGGATTTGCTGCGCCAGAAAATGGAGAAGAGAAGCGCCAGGTGCTGGCTGGTGAACACCGGCTGGGTGGGCGGCAAGTTCGGCGTCGGCAAGCGCATCAGCATCCGTCACACGCGCAACATGCTCAATGCGGTGCTCGACGGCAAGCTCGACAAGGTCAAGTTCCGGAAGGACAAGCTGTTCGGCTTCGACGTCCCGATGACCTGCCCTGATGTGCCCGAGGATGTGCTGGAACCATCGAATGCCTGGGGCAACAAGCAGGAATACTGGATGAAGTATGACGGGCTGGCAGCCCGCTACACCGAGAACTTCAAGCTCTTCGCCGAGGGTTGTTCGCAGCAGGTACTCGATGCCGGGCCTAAACGGCTGAAAGATATCCAAGCCTGATCGGATTCATTCCGGCCTGGCGGTACTGACTCACGAACCGCCAGGCCGGTTCCGACCTCCGACCTCCGACCTCCGACTTCCGACCTCTGACTTCCGACCGCCGACCTCCGACGTCAAGGGTGGGTGGGCTACCGGGCGTGGCAGTACTTGAATTTTTTTGCCGCTGCCACAGGGACAGCGCTGCTTTCTGCCCACGCCAACGTATTGCCAGGCCTTTCATTCGAATTGAGAATAAAGAGAAGGACTGAGACATCCGGCAACAGGCTGTGCAGCCCCCAAATCACCAGCCGGATCATCAGAAGCAGGCTTTCGTAAGGAAACTGGAAGCTCCACCTGTTTTGTGGATTGGGCAAAAGGACCGACCTCGGTCCGCCAAGGCGAAATAAGAAGGCCTTCGCTTTCAGAGGGTGGAGTACTCATTTCTGCTTAGCGACTGTTCGGCACAGACTGATGCGCGTGCAGCACCTTCCACTTCCCCTCTCTCAGGACGAACACCTCGCTCAGTGCAAAAGGGGCGCTGAATGTGCGTCCATCTTCCAGGGTGGCCGTGGAAGTACCCTCGCCAGTGAGCAATGCCACTTCAGGTGAAATAGCTCTCACATAGGTGCGGTCCAGTTGATATTTTGCCTTGGCAACGCCCTGAAAGCCTCTTTTCACGGCTTCCAGAGCTTCCTGGCGGGTTAGCATGAGCTTGCCATCCTGTATAACAGGCCCTGCCACCGAATCGAGGATCCAGTCAAAGAATCCCTCAGCATCCAGGTTTTCGGCGGCTTGGATCATTTTGGCATTAGTTTCAAGTACGGCTTTTTCGATCGCCTGCGGATTGCTGATGGAAGACTTCTCTTGGTTTGCGAAAGTGACGGTGACACAAGCCAGGCTCAAGAACATGATTATTAGCCTTGACATCGTTGCCTCCTCTCCGCCAAAACAAACTTTGCGGAGGATTTCCGTATGAGTATCAATGGTACAACTCCCAGGTGCCGTTTTCTTGCTGTTGTTCCCTTTGTCTTTGCGGCACAGTTCATTCTGCTGACAGCCTTTTCACAAAATCCGCCAGCCGGCTTCAACTATGACGAAGCCAGGGTTGGAAACTACAGTTTACCCGATCCGCTGGTAAAGGCAGATGGCCGGCGCGTAGCCAACCCGCGCGAGTGGGCGGAGCGGCGGCAAGAAATCTTGCGGCTGTTTGAAGCCAACGTCTACGGCCGCACGCCGAAAATCTCCTCCAAAATCACTTTTTCCGAAACGTCCCGCGATACGAAGGCGCTCGGCGGCATGGCCACGCGGAAGGAGGTCACGGTCCTTGTAACCGGAAAGAAAAATGGGCCGAAGATGAACGTGCTGTTTTACGTGCCCAACGACCGAAAACAACCCGCGCCGGTCTTTCTCGGTTTGAATTTTAACGGCAATCAGGCGGTGAGCAGCGATCCGGGTATTGCGCTGGCGACCTCTTGGCTGCGCGACAGCAAAGATACCGGAGCGGAGAACAATCGGGCAACGGAAAAATCGCGCGGAACGGAGGCCAGCCGCTGGGCAATTGAAATGATCATCCAGCGTGGTTACGCGGTGGCGACCATCTACAACGGCGACCTGTTCCCCGACCACAAAGACGGATTAAAGGATTCGATCATCCCTGTCTTCTACCGTAACGGGCAAACAGCCCCGGACGCCGACGAATGGAATGCGCTGGGCGCCTGGGCATGGGGATTGAGCCGCGCGGCGGATTACATCGAGCGCGATAAGGATCTGGACGCAAGGCGCATTGCGCTGATCGGCCATTCGCGGTTGGGGAAGGCAGCATTGTGGGCGGGCGCGCAGGACGAACGATTCCGCCTGGTCATCTCCAACGAGAGCGGCGAAGGCGGCGCAGCGATCGCCCGGCGCAACTTCGGCGAGACGGTTGAACGTATCAACACCTCCTTTCCGCACTGGTTCTGCGCCAACTTCAAAAAGTACAACCGCGACGTGGACTCGCTACCGGTTGACCAGCATATGCTGCTGGCGCTGATTGCGCCGCGCCCACTTTATATTGCCAGCGCGGCAGAGGATTTGTGGTCTGATCCGCGGGGAGAATTTCTCTCGGCCAAGGCTGCAGCTCCAGTCTATCGGCTGCTCGGAACCGACGGTCTGGGAACGGCTGAAATGCCCGGGCATCATGAGCCGGTGATGACGACGATTGGTTATCACATCCGCGCCGGGAAGCACGATGTGACCAACTACGATTGGGAGCAGTACTTGAACTTCGCAGATAAACACCTGCGTGTCAGGGCTCGCGACATCGCGGACTGATTCTTGATTAAGCCAGGGCTCACGAGACCGGCAAGAACCTCGACGTCCGTCTGGCTGGGCTCATCGAACTGCGGCAGCCGGCGAAGGAGCGTGGCCACGAGCCTCCGCGCTACGGCGGGGTCCGATATGCGCTCTGCAGCAGCAGCCCGGATGTTCGCGTCCGCCGTGCCCCCCTCCACGATCTCCGCCAGGATCGACTGGTTCATGATCCGCCCTCCGACTTCCGACCTCCGACCTCAGGCGTCAAGGGTGGGCGGGCTACCGGGCGTGGCAGTACTTGAATTTTTTGCCGGAGCCGCAGGGACAGCGCTGGTTTCTGCCCACGCCAACGTATTGCCTGCCATCCTGCGCTGCATACCATTGCATGATTTCCGCCGGGCCGCGCCCCTGCTGCAACAGGTCCGCCATCATCCTCATAGGCAGGTCGATGTGCTTAAAAAACAGTTTATACCCGGCGCACAGGTAGTTCAGCCCAGGTTCCCCATCCGGAGTCTTGATGAATCGATTGCGCGGGCATTCACCATAGCATGCGAATAAAACCTCGCACCGGCGACAAAATTCCGGCAGGAGGTCAAACTTGTCCCTGCCGAACCGGCGCTGCCTACCGGAGGTTACAAGCTCGATCAAGGGCTGCTCCTGGATGTTCCCCAGCAGGTAGTTTGGCTCGACATAGTGGTCGCAGGAATACAGATCGCCGGTGTGTTCCAGGGCCGGGGCATTTCCGCAGGTGGGTGCAATAATGCACAGGTTGTGCTGCCCTACCCAGCTGCCGAGCGCGACATCAAAGGCTTGCACAAATATCTTCCCGACATCACGGCGAACCCACTCTTCGAAGATGGCGATGAGAAAACGTCCGAATTGTTCCGCACCCACAGAGCGCGCCGTAACCTGGGAGCCGGACTGCCGGTAGAGATGTCGCTCCATGCCGGACTGCTCGCCCCAGCCCTGCTGGGCAGCCGCAGCGTTCCCGCCGGCAGCCCGTTCCACGATAGGGATGAATTGCATGAATTCAGTCCTCAGTTCATCCCGGAAAAAACGGTATACCTCCAGAGGATGGTCGCCATTCGCAGCGTGAACGGTGCAGAGGATATTGCAGTCCACCCGGTGCTTTTGCAGATATTGCCAGCCGCACACGACTTGATCGAAACTCCCCTCACCGCCCTTGTTGACCCGGTAGGCATTATGCATGGCCGCGGGTCCGTCCACGCTGAGGCCGACCAGGAAGCCGTGCTCCTTGAAAAACGCGCACCATTCGTCATCCAGCCTGGTCCCGTTGGTCTGGATGCTGTAGGCAATCTTCTGAGCGGGCTTTTTGTATTGTTCGGCGAAGGTGATCGAGCGCCGGAAGAAATCAAGCCCCATCAGGGTTGGCTCCCCGCCCTGCCAGGCTATCGCCACCTCAGGCGTCTGGTGCGCTTCCAGCAATTGCCGGATGTAGGTAGCCAGGACTTCATCGGTCATGCGAAAACGGCTGCCGGGATAGAGCAACTCCTTGGACAGGAAGAAGCAATACTTGCAGTCCAGGTTGCAGACGGCACCGGTCGGCTTCGCCAGCAGATGGAAAGCCGGCGGCGCCCCAGGGTTTGCTTCATGCTGTTGTGTATCCATGCATCCACTCTTTCGCTGCCCTTTATTAAACCACGAAATACATGAAATGTCTGAATCGACGAATAGGTAGGAATTGGAATGATACCAGTGTGAACGCAAAGCCCTACCTATCTGCTTAGCCCTGTGGTCAGAGAGATGTCCTTTAACAGCAAAAAGCTGCCACGGATTTC
>CAYGWQ010000018.1:0-33358 GCA_964353465.1 uncultured Acidobacteriota bacterium
CCTCTGCTCCACCGCGCGCGCCGCCACCGCGCACACCTCCCCGAGCCGTTCCGGGTGCTGCACCAGGGGCGCTGCCGCGCGCCCCACCCCGGCCCGCGGCCGCCGGAGGATTTACGTTGTAGCCAATCCAGCGTGAATCATCGGAGAACTGGGCTCCACCGCCACCGCCTCCACCGCCAGCACCACCTCGGCCTCCTCCGCCTCCGCTGGCGGATCCCAAGGGGATCGTGTACATCTTGTCGCCATCCAACTGCTTCGCACGAAGAGTCGCATCCCCGGAATTCGGCTGATAGGTGTAGGTCATCCATTTCCCGTCCGGCGACAGAGCCGTGGAGGTCACGCGATTCCACTTCCCGTAATCGGCAAGAGTCAGGACCTTCTTGGTTCCCTCGGAATTCACCTGTGGGTTGGAGCCTGCTTGAGGTGCCTATGCTGCTACCCGAAACAGGAATCCGGCAGCGATCAGGACGAGACAGGGAAAGCTGGCAAAGCGTACGGCACGACGCATAGTGTATCTCCGAAGTGAGAGTGTGCAATGGAAAGACGTAATGACCGGCCAGGCCGGGCACGGACCTTCGCAGGCGTATTCTTATCGAGATCCTTTTGCAGGAGCAAGTGAATATTACCGGAGATCAGCCGCGAATGACGCTTAGTTAGTCTCTGTCGCGAAACTCGTTCGGCCATCAAGCAAGCCCCAGAGGGGCGGAAAGATAATAGCCCCGGGCGCGAGCCCGGGGTTAGGCCGGAAATCGACGCGGAGCCCCGGAGGGGCGACAGAAAATAATTGCGGACAAAGATCTCTCGCCCCTGCCGGGGATCCTTCAATGCAACATCCTATCCGGGGGCTTGCGCCCCCGGCTATTATCTTCCCGCCCCTCCGGGGCTCGGCCGGCGCATGCTGCAACCGAGTTTCGCGAAAGAAGCTTACCAAGCGCCATTCGGGACAGCCGCTGAAAAATGCGTTAATGCTTCATACCTCGATGGTCGATGTAGTGCTTGTTTGAATATTTCAAAACACAATGCATGAGGAAGGAAATGAAGTTTCGGAAGGAACTGGTTGGCAGTACCACGACAACCCTGATTCTGTCTGTGCTGGGCACTTCTCCAGCGCACGGATATGAAATAGTCCGCAGGGTCAACGAGCTCTCCAACGGCATTCTGGAATGGCAGGAAGGAACCATTTACCCGGCGCTGCACAAGCTTGAAGCCAGAGAGCTTATTCGGGGACGCTGGGTGGAAACTGGAAACCGCAAGCGGCGCAGGGTGTACGCGCTTACCGAGGGAGGCCGACGTACTCTCCATGCCGACGCCAAGGAATGGTCCGTATATTCACAAGCGGTGGCAAATGTGCTCAAGGAATCTTATGCCTGAAGTCGAGAACCTGATCAGGAACTATTGCGATGAAAAAATGAGCAACCAGACAGCGGGGATCCGGCATGTCGAAAGAATGATGCCAAAATTCCTATATGCGGTTACTCCTGCAGGTGCCATGCGCAGGGAAATCGAGGATCATCTGAAGGACTCGTACGGGCGCCATCTCAGGGAGGTGGCTGATACCGAAGGTGCCTGGCGACAAACCAGAGAGCAATTCGGAGATATGACGGGCATCGCCAGGCAGATGCGCGCAGCTCAGATGCAATTCTACAGACACTTTCTCCTCCGTCTTACGGCGATCATTGCGGTCTTTGTTATTTTTGCGAGTCACATTTTTCTGTTTCCATGGTTCATTTCTATGCCGGCGCTGGCATTTCCCGCAGGGGGAGCCGCTTTGGGCTGGTTGATAAAACGTGAGCTGAATCCCCATTTGCTAAGAGAATTCGCGTTTGGAGGCGCCTGGTTCGGCCTGTTCGTCGGGCTCGCACTGGCACTAAGCGTCGATGAGGCCGCGAATGCAGGGTACCCGATAACGTTGATTTTGATGTCGGCATTCTATGGATTGGTACTGGCTGTACCCGGAAAGAAAGGACTGGCTCCGATTTTGATGATGGTCTTGTGCAATGTGGGGATCCTGGTTCCATTAGCTCGCCTGAACATTTTTCCCCTTTATTCCCAAGCTTCCTATCCTGCACTCTTGAGAGTATCGGCGGTAGCATTCATAGTCGCGCTGATCGGGGGACTGGCCATTTTCGGCAGCGCTCGAATATCCCGGCGTCTCGTGGGCGTGTCCATGCTGGCAATGATGCTTTGCTATTGTCGAATGCTCAGTAGCATCGATCGCTTTTCGCTCATCGATCTGGTGGCAACCGCAGCGTTATCGGTGCTCATGACCATCTTCTTCCTGTTGCGCGTCCGCGCGTTCCAGGCCATGCCTGATGCGCTTAAAAACTGACAAGGACGGAATGGAAATACGCCGGCAGATTCTCGTCGCATTGGTTTTGAACGGATCATTGAGTTCGATCGCGGATACGATTATGAAACAGACCTCGAGGAACTCCATCAGGCAGCCCTGATCGATGTCGCACTGATCGAGTTGGATCCTGGGAAGTCGGCATAGCCAGAGTTGCTTCTGAGCGAAAGGACAGCATGCTGCGTGCAAACCGGTACTAAAGTCATCGGCGGCAGATTCCGATCCGGTGGCAGAGCCCTCCCGAGAGCCCATCCCGGGGTCCGGAGCGTTGCTGGACATGAACGATATGGCCATCCATGGTGGCGTCTACAACTGCCCGAACTGCGGTGCCGCCGCCGCACCCGAGAGCGTGCGATGCGCCTATTGCAGATCGACTCTCGCCACGGAAGTCTGCCCTGCATGCTTCGGCGCGATTTTTGTGGGCATGAAGCACTGCCCCTGGTGCGGCGCTGCGGCCCCCGCCGGAGCATCCGCGCACGAGATTCCCTCGCGATGCCCGCGCTGCAACACAAGCCTGTTTCGGGTCAGCCTGAAGGACAAAACCATCAGCGCGTGCTCTTCCTGCGGCGGGCTTTGGCTGAACAAGGACACGCTGCAGAACATCTGCACTGACCAGGAGTCCCGGCAGTCTGTCCTTGGTTACGCTTTCGACCAGAAGAACATCGAAGCGGAGGGCGGGCGCAGGCAGGAACGCGCATACATCCCTTGTCCCGAGTGCGGAAAATTGATGAACCGGGTCAATTTCGCCGGTTGCTCCGGCATCGTCGTCGACTGGTGCAAGTCGCACGGGACATGGTTTGACCGCAACGAACTCAAACAGATCGTCCTGTTCATCCAGGGGGGCGGCCTCAAGAAGGCGCGGGAGCGCGAACTCGCCAGGCTCGAGGAAGAGAAGCTGCACCTGCGCGAAGAGCAGCGCAACCTCGCCAGGATAGCCCGGCTAGATGGGGATTCAGCTTTGGGCACAACCGTCGTTGCAGATCTGGACCTGCTGTTTCAATTCCTCGCGAAATTCTGGCAGGACCCGTCAGCCAAACGCTGAGGCCGCCCTCTGGCCCTATCCTGCACCGTTTCCCCGAGTCAGATGTAATGATTCCAAATAGCGGGTAGTCCTGACTGAAAACTCCTTCCGATGCTCACCGGTGGTCGGGTGACATTTCGCTGGATTTTGCGGCCCAATCCATGCTATTCCTCACCGAGACTTGGTAACCGATTTCCTATTATTCGATCCAATCAAAGGAATAGGCCGGGAATCAGACCCCCCACACTCGTCCTTGCCGCGCTTCAAGAAGCGATTTCCCATGCAATATCAATGTCGAGCTGGCAGACCAAGGCAGCGAAAACAGCATGTCGTTGCGCTGAGACATGTCTCGCTCCGGCATATCGGAACCACATACTCGAGGGCGCAACTTGCGCAGCTGATCCAGATGGCGGGGCAATTCGGCGAGGCGTTCGATGAATATCGCCTGGCATTCGATGAAGCGGCCGAGCGTTTGCAGCGGTATGAGGCACGGGTGGAAGAGATGGCAGAGCAAGGGTCCAACAAGAAGCTGATCAGTTTAGAAAGAGAGATACGATGCGCCGAACACCCTTTCTCTTAGCGACTGCGATTGTTCTGGCAATGATCTCGGTCGGGCGTGCTTTGGCAGAGCAAGAGGGTCCTTCCGCAGGAGATCTTAAACCGGACCTCATGTTCGTTTCATTGCCGCCGGGAAGCGACCGTGCGCTCTGGATCGAATTGCCGCAATCCTGGACTTTCAGGAGCGTGGGCACTCCTGACAGCCCGAGTGAATGCGAAACGTCGATTCAGCAGGTCGATAACACCCCCCAAACCTCGGAGAAGAAAGATTCGGCTGAAGGGTCTTCCTATCCCGGCTTCGGTAAGTTCCACCGTGTACTGGCTTACAATTTCACTCGCGGCCTGGTCTCCAAAGGAAATATCGTGCCCCTGGTGATCGGTAGTGCAGGTGCGCTATTCGTCCATCCATTCGATCAGGATATCTCCGACGCCTTGCGCGGAAGCGCACCTGCATGGGGTGATTTCGGCCACGTCGTCGGGGGGCATGCGGCCGTTTTAGGTACCACCGGGGTAATTCTCGCGGTCACGCCGTTTGTCAAGAGCGAACGGTTCAGAGGTTTTTCTTTCACTCTCGCGCAGGCCATCGTTCTAGACAATGTCTTGACGATCTCATTGAAGGCGGCGGTCTCCAGAACAAGGCCTGACGGGGCAAATGACTACTCTTTTCCGTCGGGCCACGCCTCCAACGCCTTCGCCTTGTCAACCGTTGCGGCCAACTATTACGGCTGGAAAGTTGGGGTTCCCGCTTACGCGTTTGCGGTCTTCGTTGCCCTCTCTCGGGTGGAAAGGGGGGCCCATTACCTGAGTGATGTCATCGCTGGTTCAACGGTAGGATTCATATCCGGGATAACGGCAGTACGCGGGAGCAAGCGTTACGCTGCCGGCAGGAAGCAGTGGACCCTGGCGCCGTCTTTCGGCCGTCGCCACATGGCACTTTGCTTCAGCATGAATTTTTAGGGAGGGGGCCTGGGTGCCGTTGCGACCACATCGTTTTCAAAGATTACTCCTCAGACCGGATGCGACACGGAAGCATCACGGGGAAGGAAATAGCATAGCGTCCCCGATTTTTGGGGAGCGTTACGCTTTGGAGAGTGTCCCAAACAATCACTGGTGACCGCGCGGAGAAGCTTGTTGGCTTCTCTCCGCGGCGGTTCGCCGGCTCTGACCTGAGGTGCCGAACACATTGGATATGAATGAGCGCGACAAGAGTTCAAGGGAACGGATCCTGCTGGTAAAAGGCGCTGCCGGCCTGGGAAACCGCATGCAGTGTGTTGCGACGGCGCTGGTATATGCGCGCCTGACCTCGCGCCGCATGATCATCGATTGGCGCGATCCCATGTACTCCGAATCCCATGGTCACACATCTACAATGTGCAGCTCATCAGTGTGCTGCCGCTCAGAATAAGAAGGCTTGCCTGGTACTACAGGGGACGGCTCAGATCACGGGTCTTCCGGAGAAATGCGCTGTGGGATGATCATAACAGGCTTGAACAGGTGCGGTAGACGGGGTTCGTGGCTATAGCGCCAAGACGAAAAAGGCCGGTTTCGTTAGAGTTTAAAAAGCCGCTCAAGGAACCATGCACGGCAGAGCTGTGGCAAAATTACGAATATGCTCCCCCATGGTTGAAAATGTCCGGCAGACTCCTCAATCGCTGAATTCGTGATGGGATGTTGCTCCCAGAGGGCTTTACAGCAAAAATACGAGCCCGTTTTTTTCATGTAACCGGGCATCCAAAGACAGGGATATTGGCAAAACGACGTTATATCAGGGGATTGCCGTCGTCAGTCCCCACTTACCCCTCAAATTCAGCCTTGCCCGATGCGGCTCGCCTGGGTGACAATGAGCGCAAATCCAATCCGGAGATTCCCATGCCCCACTTTAAATTGCTTGCAGTGCTCTTGGGCTTGTTGATGGCCGCCGTTCCGTACGCGCCTCCACAGGTGCCGGACACCGCGTCCATCATGGCGCGAATCGAGGGGCCGCAGATACCCGACCGCGGCGGCTACGACTCGTATTCGCTGCGCGAGATGATGAACCGACTCGGCGTGAGCGGGGTCAGCATCGCCGTCATCAGGGACTTCAAGATCCACTGGGCCAAAGCCTACGGTGTCGCGGACGTCTCGACGGGTGCGGCGGTGGATACCGACACGCTGTTCCAGGCAGCCTCGATAAGCAAACCTGTCGCGGCGATGGCTGTGCTGCGCGCCGTGCAGGACGGCCGGTTCTCTCTGGACGCCGACATCAACTCCATCCTGAAGTCTTGGAAAATCAAGCAGAGCCAGTGGACGGTGACGCCGCGGTCACTGCTCAGCCATACCTCGGGAGCCGATGATGGTTTCGGTTTTCCGGGTTATGTGCCAAGCGCCGGCTTGCCGACGATCGTGCAGATCCTGAACGGGGAGAAACCGTCGATCACCGGGCCCGTCCTGTTTGCGCGGCCGCCCGGATCGGGCTTTAAATACTCGGGCGGCGGCGTCACCATCATGCAGCTGGCAATGATGGACGTCTATGGCAAGCCGCATCACGAGCTGCTGCAGGAACTGGTCCTGCGGCCGACCGGCATGACGCGCAGCGGCTACGAACAGCCGCTCCTACCGGAGCGCGACAGGAATGCCGCGCGCGCCCACAATGCCTCGGGCCAGCCTATGGGTGTGAAGTGGCATGTGTACCCCGAGCAGGCTGCCGCCGGCCTCTGGACGACACCGACCGATCTCGCGAAGTTCGCCGTGGAGATCCAGCTCTCGCTCCAGGGCAAGTCCAACAAGGTCTTGTCTCCCGAGATGACGCGGCAGATGATCACACCTGTCGGTGTGGGTCCATTCGCGGTCGGATTAACCGTCGAAAAACGAGGCGAGGGGTGGTACTTCAGCCACGGCGGATCCAACTGGGGCTTTCGCGCGCAGCTGATCGCGCACGTGAGCAAAGGTTATGGCGCGGCGATCATGACTAATGGGGAGCGCGGCAGCACGTTGATCGACGAGCTCATCGCGCGCATAGCCTCTATCTACGTTTGGGACTCGCTGGACAAGCCGATCATCCGCTAGCACAGAAACGGTGACAGCGTCCTTTATTGGCGCAGGCAAGGGATCCGGAGTGTTGAGGCGAGTGAAATAATGTCTGAGGAATATCGCTATCTATGAGTAGAACAGACAAGAGGAGGTAGCTGATGCGGCTGACACTATTAATTCTCGGCATTCCGGCGATCGTATTGCTCTTGCTCCCGTACACAAGCGGCACGTCGCCCTGGGCTGCGGTGTCAGCATCCGATGGATATACTGTCGACATGCCGATCGCCTTGCTGGGATGGCCGTTTTTCCTTGCCGTCCCGATCTGCATAGCTCAGATGCGACTGTTCCTGAAAAAGAGGTTCCCAAGGACAGAGAGGGCCATTTACCAATCCCTCGCCTATGCCGCCCTCGCGTGCGGATTGGTGTTTCTGACTCTCGGGACCTGGAACGAGGGCTTCACGGGAGAAACCATTGGGATGTATCTCAGATTCGGCATCCCATTCCTGGTTGCAGTTTCCCTGATCGTCTTCGCAAGGCGGCTTGGCCCGGAAAAGGCGGCGCTTGTCGCCCTGATGGCTGCCTGGCTCCCAAATGAAATCATGTGCGGGATAACATTTTGGGAGGAGTCTTTATTCTCGGGATGGCAGATTGGCGCTTACCTGGCAGCCTTCACGATTGTTCTCTATTTGGTTGAGATCACACTTTTCCTGACCAGGAAAGAGACCGTCCCGGCGCGGACTGCCTGAACGATCGCGGAATGGTGAAGCCGATGCGGAAGTACTACGCGGGGCCGGCAACGGATAAAATCACAGCCACGAAATACACGAAAACGCGCGCGCGACAAGCAAAGGATCCCCGGCTCTATTGATCCCCCGTGGACGCGCTGAAGCGCGTCCTATTGGGCTTTACATTCAGAAGGTACTGACATTCCACTCCCTATGCATGCCTTGATTCAGACCTTTCGTGCATTTCGTGTATTTCGTGGTTTAGAAAAGCGGTTCGAGCGGAGACGCCGCCTGGTTTGCCGCCGGACTGGAGGATTGTGCCTCCGTTGTGGTATAAGGGACGCATTCACACCTTTATTTTGCGGAGGGAAGACATGCGCAAATCGCATCTGGCTTTGAGCTTGGGACTCCTGCTTCTCTTGGGATTGTACATGGCGGGATCGGCGCAGGCTCCTGCACCGGCGCCGGCCACGAGTTATCTGACACCGCCGAAGGTCATCGCCGACATCATGGACGCTGCGCCGTTGCCCGGCGTTTCGATGTCGCCGGATCGCACGATGATGCTGCTCTCCCATCGGCGCAGCATGGCGGCCATTGCGGAAGTTTCGGCCCCTTTCCACGGGCTGGCCGGATCGCGCATCAATCCGCGCACCAATGGACCGCGCGTACTGAATGGGCCAACGCGCCTTGCGCTCAAGGACATGTCAACGGGCGCCGAGCGGAATCTCGTTCTTCCGCCGGGTGGAACATACTCGGCGAGCTTCTCGCCTGACGGAAAAAAGCTAGCGGTCACGATCACGATGACCAACAGCATCCAGCTCTACCTTGCAGATGTTGTTACAGCGCAGGTAAAACCGGTCCTGACAGGCGGAATCAACGGCCTCGCCGGCGGCTGCAGCTGGCGGGACGACTCTTCCGGATTCCTGTGCCGGCTGATTCCCGAAGGCCGCGGCCCGGAGCCCAAAGCGCCTGCGGTTCCGTCCGGCCCCAATATTCAGGAGAATGCCGGACGCCCCGCGCCGACTGCGACCTATGAAGATCTGCTCAAGAATCCGTACGACGAATCGCTCTACGAGTATTACTTCACGAGCCAGCTTGCGTGGGTCGACCTCGCGGGCAAAAAGACGCCCTTTGGAAAGCCGGCGATATACTCGGGTGCCGATCTCTCTACCGACGGCAACTGGCTGGTCGTCACCCGCGTCAAGCGTCCGTTCTCCTATTTCGTCACCGCAGGCCAGTTCCCGCGCGATGTCGAACTCTGGGACAAGGCCGGAAAGCTCGTACGAAAGCTCGCCGATGTTCCGATGGCCGACACCTTTCCGCGCAATGGCGTATTCCCCGGACCGCGCGGCTTTTTCTGGAATCCGCTCGAGCCTGCCACCCTCATCTACGCCGAGGCTCTCGACAAGGGCGACCCGGCCAACAAAGTCCCATTCCGGGATCGCTTCCTGACGCTCAAGGCCCCTTTTGCCGGCCAGCCGGCCGACTTGTTCCAGATGCAGTGGCGCGCCGGCGGCATGCAGTTCACCGAGAAAGGCGCCATTTTCGTGAGCGAAAGCGACCGCGACACGCGCATGCGCCGCACCTGGCTCTATCCTGCCGGTTTCAGCTCAACCCCGGCGAAGATCTGGGAGTTGCACCAGCAGGATCGATACGGGGATCCGGGATCCCCGATGTCGCGCCCCTCTACAGGCAAGGTCATTCAGGCCGGCGACACCGTCTATCTTTCCGGCGCCGGCGCTTCGCCCCGCGGCGCCCGGCCGTTCCTGGATCGATTCAGCCTCAAGACGCTCAAGGCCGAACGCATCTGGCAATGCGACGACACCGGTTACGAATCCGTGGTTGCCCTGGTGGACGACAATGCAGGACGCGTTATCACGCGCCGGGAAACCAAGACGGAACCCCCGAACTATTTCATCCGCGACACATCTGCGCGCACCCTGAAGGCGGTCACTGCATTCAAGGATCCGCACCCCCAGATTTCTGCCGTGTCGCGGCAGTTCGTTACCTATCAGCGGAAGGACGGCGTCCAGCTCAACGGCACGATCTATCTGCCGACCGATTACAAGCCGGGTACACGCTACCCGATGTATGTCTGGGCCTACCCGGCCGAATTCACCGGCGCCGATGTCGCCGGCCAGGTGAGCTCCAATGAAAACAGGTTCACCTCGGTGGGTGGCGCTTCCCATTTGCTGCTGCTGACCCAGGGCTATGCGGTCTTCGACAATCCGACCATGCCGATCATCGGCCCGGGCGAAACCGCTAACGATACCTACGTCGACCAGCTGGTCGCAAGCGCGGAGGCGGCCATCAACAAGGCCGTCGACATGGGGATCGCCGATCGCGACCGCATCGGCGTGGGCGGGCACAGCTACGGAGCTTTCATGACGGCGAATCTGCTGGCCCACTCCAGGCTGTTCCGTGCCGGCACCGCGCGCAGCGGCGCTTACAACCGCAGTCTTACTCCGTTCGGTTTCCAGAGCGAGCGGCGCAATTTCTGGGAAATCCCGGAAGTCTATGCCAGGATGTCCCCTTTCTGGTACGCCAACCAGGTGAAAGACCCGATCCTGCTGATCCACGGCGAGATGGACGACAACTCCGGCACGTTCCCGATTCAGTCGGAGCGCTTCTACATGGCGCTCAAAGGCTTCGGCGCGACGGTGCGCTACGTGACTCTCCCCTACGAGGCGCACGGCTATGCCGCAGGCGAGTCGAACAAGCACGTCATTACCGAGATGCTGAACTGGCTGGACAAGTACGTGAAGAACGCCGGCCCAAAGCCGGCTGCCGGGCGATAGACCCCTTCCGACTGCAAAGGCCTCGAAGCCTCCTCTTTCAGGTCTTCGGGGTCTTTGCGGTTCCACACCTGGCGCAATCCGGAATCCTTTCCTTGACTGGCGCGATCAGGCGGTTGATTTCGCAGTCGCCGAGCCACGGGGAAGGCGAGTTACTGAGTGTAGAGGTTTTAAACCAAAGATCACAAGCCCCCTGTTCGCTGCCCCGGTACCGCCATTCATGTTGCGACCCAGCTTCCCCGTTTGGAGTTCCTTTTAGCGGCCGGGAAGGAGATGGAAACCTTGTTGTTCATAATGCCGATCAAAGCTGAATGCGTTTTTGATGCCCCGCTCACGCATGATCAGAAAGCTCGCCCAATCCGACAGGCTGATGGTCGGCTTGTTCGCCGCGACCAGCGCGGTCAAGGCTTCCTCGTGAAGCTGCTTTTCTATCCACACAATCTCGAGGATACCCTGGAATTCCGTCTTCCATTTCGCCACCGCGCTCAATCCCAGCCGAGTTTGAAGCAAGGCCAGCGTTTCCAGGATGACATAGGACGAAGTGAGCATCAAAGTCTTGTCCGGCGACAAGTGCGAGAAAGCAGCAGCCGCAGCGTGATGGAATCGATCATCCGCATCGAGCAGGGCATAAAGTGCCGAGGTGTCCACGAACACGAGGTTCATTTCTTGAAGGCCTCGGAAAGATAATGGTCATGCTTTTCTGCCACGTCCCTGTGCCCGGAGGCGAATGCGCCGACCAGGGATCGCGCCCGTTCCCATCTCCTGCGGCGTTCGTAGAGGGCCAGCGCCAGGTCGACCCCCGATCGTACCACCTCCGCCATGGACTGGCCCTGCTCGCGTGCCACTTGCTGCAGCTTCTGATAACGTTCCTTATCCAACTGAATTTGTGTGCGGATCATATCATTACACCATAATATGATATCATGCTAACACACAGGCGCTGATCCAAGCAAGACGCGAAATGACAGGTCTCTCAGCCAATGCTGGCGTCAACGCCCGGAAAATCGGTACGCCGCCAGGTTTCCTCGCTTAAGACATTGCCAACAGATTGGATGGGATTCCAGGGACAATAGCGCCCAGGACCTGCCGATTTCGGGCGCATGGAATCAGGGGCGAGGGTCTATCGTACAACGAACGCTAAGAATGGTTGATGAAATATGTTTATATAATATATGGTATAATATCAACATGAAACCAATACAGGTTCTCTTTGACGAGCGCCTGCTGCGCGCCCTGGATGCGGACGAGGAAGTATGTAAGCATGGCCGCTCAGCAGTGCTCCGGCGGGCAGCCGCAGAATATCTCCAGCGCGCACGATCGCGCCGAATTGCCGAACAATATCGGCGGGCCTATTCCGGGAAAGCTCAAGTCTCGGAAGAACTCGAAGGATGGGCATCGGAGGGGGTATGGCCCGAGGAGTGAACCGTGGCGAAGTCTGGTGCTATCGATTCAAAACACCCGACAAGGGGCGCCCCGTTCTCGTGCTGTCACGCCCGGAAGTGATCCCTCTTCTCCACACCGTCATGGTCGCTCCGATCACTTCGAAAGTCCGGGGCGCTCCCAGTGAGGTTCTGGTGGGACCCGACGAGGGGTTGAAGCATCCGTCCGCAGTGAATCTCGACCATGTCCAGACCGTCGAGAAGGCTCGACTGGAAAGGTTCCTGGGCCAACTCCCCGCTCATAAGATGCGGGCCGTGTGTCGTGCCCTGGCCTTATCCGTCGGCTGCGAGGAATGAAAACAAGATTTTCCCGGCTTTTGCTTCTTGTTGCAGAACCACCCGCGAGCCTCAGATAATGGCATCGTCCGCAGGGATTGACCCAGAGAATCAGACTCAGAGTGCAGCGGAGTGCGGCCGTGGAGGAACTCGCCGGGCTGAGTGAAGTGGCAGTGAACCAGGAGGAGCGCTACGGGAGTGCTCTTGCCGGCAATCTGCCCCGTGTGGCGTACACGGTGCGTGGGCGGGGCGGTGAATACCTGTTCCGGGTAGCCGAGGTGGGCGGCACGCCGGCATGCCGTTTCCTGCTGGGATCCCATCGGCCGGTGTGGCTCGAGATGCGCCGCATGGATGAATCGGTGGCGCTGCGGCTAAGACGCCCGTTTTTCTTTTTTTACCCGCGCCTGGATGTGAAGAGTCCGGTAGGGTGCCCCCTGGGTTCGGTGAAGAAGCACTTCATCTTACTGCACGATGCTTATGAAATCCGGGACGAGCACAACCGGCAGCTTTTCAGCATTCTGCGCAGGCGCTGGGAACCCTGGGTCTATCGCGTGCGGCAGGACGGGGTGGAAGTGGCGGGGATCCAGAAGGTCCTTCTCGACCTGGTCCGCGACACCAGCACCACCTTCGACGATTACCGCATATCCTTTCCCAAGGGTGCCGACCTCGCCGCGAAGACAATGCTGCTCTCCGCCACCTTCCTTTTCGACCTGGTTCACTTCGAGTAGCAGTTTCGTCATGGCCAGCGTGTGCCCATAGCTTTTTTCCCCGGTAATCGATGGGCAGGTCCACCGCCTTGGCTTGATTCCGTTCCATCGAACGGCCCGAGCTTCCGCCTCCCACTGCCGAGCGGAGGACTCTGCACTATGATTTTGCAGTCTCTGATTGCCTAAACCCGAAACCGCGGATACGTTAGGCGATGGAGCGTCTGGTGCAATTCAAACCATTTTCGTATAACCGTCTCATCGTTCGATTTTCCCATTGCGGAAGATGAACCGGTCTCCCATTTTGGCGGGAATGATGACGTCCAGGCCGGGGACCTTAGCCTTGTAGACCTTCTCGAACTCGAAGAAGCGGGATGCGCCGGCTTCGGCATGCATGGGAAAGACGGCTCTTGGTCTGAACTTCTCGAAGAGTTCCAGATTCTGGCGGGTGTACCGCTCATTATCTCCGTAAACGGGCATGACGAAGGCCATGTCGATCCGGTCGGCCTTGGTTCGCAGAAAGCTGTATGCCGCCGGGTCGTTCGGCTGGCAGTCGCCGTTGTGGTAAATGACGAGCCCGTCGACCTTGACCAGGTAAGCCACTTCCGGGACTCCCGAGTGGTGGGAATTGATGGTGGAGATGTCAAGCCCGCCTGATGTGACCTCGGCGCGCGGTCCGATGAGATAATGGAAGGAGGGATCGTCCGCGGCTTTCCAGCCGAAAAAGTAGACTATGTCGGGGATGACCTTCTGCCACTCAAAGATGATGGGATCGAAGTGGTCCTCGTGCGCATGGAAAACGAAAACCCGGACTTTCAGGTCCTTGATCTCTTGCGGATGGATCCAGCCGTTGGACAGCGCGGGTGTCGCCGGCCGAGTCTTCGGCTGTGGCCCTTCCCGCTTCTCCTGGTAATCAAAAATGAGCAGGTGGCTCTGCGTCTGGACCGCAAATCCGCAGTGGCCGAGGTACCGGATGAGAGCCTCGCCTTTCCCTGGATTTGCCGACATCTCGATGCCCACAGGGCCGGGGATTGGTCCGGAAAAATCGTCAGCCCTGGGAATCCCAAGGACGGGAATGACCGTCATAGATGCGGCCAGAACCCCATAAAAGGCTTACATGAAATATCTCTGCTGCTCCGCCCCCACTTCTCCGATCACCATTCCGGCCTGAACGCCGGCCGCATCTTTGACTTTCTCCGGCTGTTCGGTTCTGTCGCGCACGCTCGTTTGCGGCAGAGAGAAAGCAGGGTTGACCAGCATCTCAGCGATCAGAAGACATGCCCAGTGCCACCCGTTCGTCTTGTTCCGGAGTCTTGATTTTTCCACGGTTGATTCCATCGGCAGCTCCTAAAAATGGGAATCCAGGTCAACGCGCAGGAGGGAGCGGGTTCCGTTTTCACTCCCTGCCAATGCTACGTCGAACCAGGGATTTTAGTTCCCTATGATGGAGGTGAAAAGCGGAAGCGGCAGGAAATCGGCGAGCCTTCCCTGATTGCCGGAGATCGAAATTGGAGGATCGTCTCATCGGATTTTCAGTGTAAGATCGATGGCTGGAAGCCGTCCGGGAATTCCGGAATCTCGATGGATTGTGCGGCAACGCTACCGGTGGAGGCCAAGATGAAAATGAGAAGCTTCGTCATCGTAGGTCTGCTTTTTCTTTGCAGCCGTTTGCTGACGGCGCAGGATGTCACCCTTTCGCACGGGAAACCTTCGGAAGTCGGCATGGACGAAGCCATCCTGAAGGCCTGTGTTGAGGTGCTCCAGCAGGCCGTGGATCAAGATGCGCTGCGAAGCGCCGTTCTGCTGGTCGCGCGGAATGGGAAAGTGGTTTTCCATGAAGCCGTGGGATGGAAGGATAAGGCGAAGGGAATTCCCATTGCGAAAGATGGCATGTTCCGGATGGCTTCCAATACCAAACCGGTCATCGCAACCGGGATCAGCATCCTCGTCGAAGAAGGCAAACTCGGGTACAGCAGCAACGTGCGAAAATACATCCCCGCCTTTGATAACTACCGTTCGGGCGCCATCACCATCCATCACCTCCTGACTCATACCAGCGGATTCCGCATCGGTCCGATCTTCTTCAGCCCCCTGATCCAAAAATCGGAGAAGCATCCGGACGCCCCCAGTCTGCGCCTCGAGGTGGACCGTTTCGGTGAAGAGGGTGCCGAGGAGCCCGTGGGCAAGACGTACGATTACAGCAACGCAGGCTTCAACACCCTGGGAGCGCTGATCGAGATTGCATCGAAAAAGCCCCTGGAGGTATTTCTGAAGGAGCGCATCTATACCTCGTTGGGCATGACTGACAGCTATCACCATGAAATTGCCGGGAAGCTGGACGGCAAACTGGAGCGCATGTCGGTCGTATATTACAAACGACAGGGTAAATGGACCGAGGGGTGGAAGCCGGGAGATACTCCCCAGTATCCCTTCGTCCGCGCCTCCGGCGGGATGATCTCCACGGCGATGGACTATGCCGTGTTTTGCCAGATGTTTCTGAACAAGGGCATTTATGGCGGCAAGCGGATATTGAAAGAAGAGACCGTCAAGCTCATGACGTCCCCTCACACTGCCGCCCTGTATTCCCTGGAGGAACGGGAGCATCGAAGAGAGTATTACGGTTATGGATGGAGTGTGTCCACGGATGGAGTCTTCTCCCATGGCGGTTCTGACGGAACCAATGCATGGATTGATCCAGGCAACAAGCTGATCGTTCTCCTGTTCACGCAAAGTCCTGGGGAAGCGAAATTGAGAACCCGGATTTTCCGGCTGATCCAGGCGTCCATTCAATAAACGGCATCAGGCAGTATGGAGCGGGAGACTCGTCCTCTGTCCCGTGCCCGGGCGGCAGCCGTCGATGGGTGCTTTATGTCGGCAGTCGCATGACGGCGCGCCACCCTTCCGGCCTCGGCTTGGAATGGCCAGAGTGGTCACTTTTATGCTACCATAGTAACTACATCATGGGAGGCAGAGGAAACATGATATCCGTAGGTATAAAGGAGTTGAAGGCAAGATTAAGCGGGTATGTGGATAAGGCGCGCCTCGGCGAAGAGATCGTGGTGACGGATCGCGGTAAGGAGGTGGCCCTGCTCATCCCTGTATCGCGGGAACGGAAAGCCGTCAAGCATCTCCTGGAATCGGGCAAGGCAACCTGGAGCGGCGGGAAGCCCGCAGGCATGAAAGGGATCAAGGCAAAGGGCGGGCTGTTCGCTAAAACGGTCCTGGAGGATCGCCGGTGATCCTGTATCTCGACGCCAGCAGCCTGGTCAAATTGTATGTTACGGAGGCCCACTCCGGTCTGGCCAGAAGCTGGGCACTTGAGGCGGAGATTCTCGCCACGTGCCGCGTGGCCTACCCCGAAATGATCTCCGTCCTGAACCGGCGCTTCAGGACGGGCGATCTGTCAAGAGGGGAGTATGATCTGCTTATCAAGGCTTTCACGAGCGACTGGCGGCATTTCGCGGTGATCGATTTTGACGAGATCGTGGCCGGACGCCTGGCATCAATTTACGGTCTGCGCGGCTTTGACGCCGTGCATCTTTCAGCCGCCAAGCGGTTGAGCTCTGCCGCAGGCACTCCTTCCATGGCTTTTTCATCTTTTGACGATAATCTAAATGCTGCTGCCAGAGCGGAAAAGTTGACGGTTCTGCTTCCGAAGGAATGAAGCGCAAAAACTCGCCGAACTCCAAACTGAAATGTTAAAGTGCAGGAAACCCGGCTATTTCAAGGTTCCTGGTCAACGATCGCCTCGAGTCTGCACAGACGGCGGACGATAGAGGTGAACCGTTTCGGTTGATGAATCGACCTTACATAGGGAAGGGATCGATGCGGTCACGGGAGCGGGTTATCGACGAGATGCTGGTGCTCGCTGCCCAGGCGCGGCAGGTCGAGGCATTCGATCGCCTGGCGGCGCGATGGCACCCGCGGCTGTTACGCCACGCCTGGAGGCTGACCGGTGACCTGGAGGGGGCGCATGAGACTGCTCAGGATGCATGGATCGCTGTGGCCCGGGGGCTGTGGCGGTTGAAGGACCCGGCCTGCTTCGGTCCGTGGGCGTTGCGGATTGTGAGTCGCCGCTGCGCCGACTGGATCAAGCGGAGGCGTTACTCGCGGGAGCACACCACCGAGCTGGACGCCGCCTCCGAGGTGCAGGCGCCCCCCGGCGGACAGGGCGACAGTCGGCTGAGTGTGCGCGAGGCGCTCGGTCGACTCGGCGCCGAGCACCGTGCATTGCTGGCCATGTTCTATCTCGAAGCTCTGACCGTGGCCGAGATCGCCCGGATCCTCGAGATTCCGGTTGGGACCGTCAAGTCCCGGCTTTATCACGCCCGCGAGCAAATGCGGGCTATCCTGGAGGCATGAAATGGCGCAGAAATCCGATGTAGACCGCCTCATCCGCGAGGCACTGAAGGCCGAGGGGGTGGAGGGACTCGATCTGTCCGGTGAACCAGGCCTGCCCGATATGGTAACAGAGATCTTCCGGGGGCGGATGTGGTGGGTCGGCGCCTGTATGATGGCCAACATCCTGGCATGCACCATCCTGGCTATCATCTGCGGCGTGCAGTTTTTCCGTACAGACGCGCTGCCGGAAATGATTCGCTGGGGAGCCGGCTTCTTTTTTTGCACAAACGTGGTCATCGGCTGCAAGCTCTGGTACTGGATGCAGGTGGAGCGTATTTCGATGATCCGCGAGATCAAGCGGGTGGAACTTATGGTCGCCCACCTCGCCACCGAGCAGCGAGGCCGCACATAACTGTCGATGTCGAAGGCCAGGCGGGCGCTGATCCATTTGGGATCTCCTGCAGGCACTTGTGCATGCCGGCCTGATGGATATCAAGGGACCAAAATCCCTGATCCTGGAATTTGATGTGGCCACAAAAGTGTTACTCAGCATGCGCCAATGGCCAAATCTGAACCGGTCGGGGAAGCCGGATATGGTGTCGGATAAGATCGTTTATTTCGAAGATCTGCCGGACAAGATCTTTACGGTAGAACTTCCTGACGATGTCCGTTTTCGGTCTAAGGAAGTGGAGGTTGCGGATGAGCTGCTTGGATTGCTGGCACTGCCACAGCACGGCATGTCCCTACCGAGCCAGACGGAAGGAGAGGCAGCCCGGATAATTGTCGCGGAGATGTGGAAAGCCGTGATCGGCCTGGACCTGGTTCGATTGCGGCAGCTTTGTCCGGGAATGGCACTTTGGAACGATGAATTACTGAGAACGGTGATGAGTGGAATCGACGGACAAGATGCAGTGGTGGAGGTGTTGGAGATCGGGGAAGCGGTCCGCAGGGGATATTCACGACTCGGGCCGGTGATGGTGGTCCCGAGCCGTGTACGGCATCGTAATGGCAAGATTTATGAAGAAAAGATGATCATTCAGTTCCGTCCCGCAGAAGGAACTGCTTCGTGCGTAGTCTATCGCGGCTACGGCGTGCCTTATCAATTGGAATAGTCTGACGGCATGCGCGAAGGGCGCTTACTTAAGATTGAGTTTCGGTGATTGGCACAAATGGCGCTTAATTAAGATTGGCCGCAATTGCCTGCTAGGGCGGCCAAATCAATTGCTCAAGCCCCGAAGGGGCGGGGCAGCAAAGCCCAGGGGGTGAGCCCTGGGATCAGGAACGTCCGGGAACCCAGCCCTGAAAGGGCGACACAGCCTGTCCCGCCCTTACAGGGCTGATTTCTTGCTCTGCGGCTGTACCCAGGGCTTGCGCCCTGGGCTTTGCTGCTGGACCCTTTCAGGGTCCCTAGGATAATCCTCATCTAAGCGCCATTCGTGACGGGCGCCATAATCCCGGTATTCGACCTGCACTCTGCCCGACCAAACCAGGTCTGGGTCCCCGTCTTTGGACCGAAGCACGCTCCCAATCAGCTTAGGCATTGGCCACCATGAACCCAGCGATCCTGAAATGCGCTTGATTATTTTGAGCTGGAATGGATCCAAATCGGGCAAATTTCGTATTCCTCTAATATCAGCGGTTGCCGCGTTCATCCGGCGGAGCTCTACGAAAGCACGAGTATCGCCGCTGTGAATGTAATCCGCACATCGAAGTTGAACCGGGCGTTGGGCACGCCATGAGTTTGACGTGGCTCAGCCTCAATGAAACGGGACAAGGGAGCGATCTCCATGCGCAAAGGAATCCTGCAACGTATTTCCCGGGAACTTGCTCTTCTGGCGTGCCTTGTTATCCCGCTGACCGCTGCTTCATTCGGTGGGCCGATCCATGAAGCTGCGAAAAAGGGCGATCAAGATGCGGTCAAAGCTCTGATCGAACAAAATCCTGCGCTCATCAACGACCGGGATGAGACGGGGAGAACACCGCTCCACTGGGCTGCCCGAGGTGTGCATTTCCGGGTCGTGAAGTTGCTCCTTGAAAAGGGGGCCGATGTCAATGCCAAGGATAAGAACCTGACGGCGGCTATCCACGACCTGGCCACAAGGAATCATGCCGAAGGCATCCAGCTGCTTCTGGCCCGGGGAGCCGACATCGACGCCAGGGATTATGGCGCACGCACCGCGCTCCACAACGCTGCCACGAACGACGCCGTTGAAGCAACTACTCTGCTGGCTGTGAAGGGCGCGAGCCTCGAGATCCAGGACAACTACGGACGTACTCCCCTACTGCTCTGCGCCCGGGAGAGGGGCGGGCCGCAGACCACCACAATCCTTCTCAAGGCCGGCGCCCAGGTCAACGCAAAGGACAAGTTCGGAGATACGCCCCTGGACCTGGCTGCCTGGCGTGGAAAAGAGGCGGTGGTCAATCTCCTCCTGGATGCGGGAGCTGAAATCCCATCACAGGGGCCCAAGGCGCGACGCCTTTTTTCTGAGGCCGCTGCGGCCGGCCTGACCCGGCTGTTTGGCGCTCTTAGCAAAGCTGGTGCCGATCCCGATCTCCGGCTTCCCGGCAACCGCACATTGCTTCATGCGGCTGCAGCGGGAGGCTCCGTGGGGATCGTGGAGATCCTGCTGGGCCGGGGAGCGAACGTCGACCTCAAAGACGACTACGGTTGGACTCCGCTCCATTATGCCGCGAGAGACGGCCGGCTGGCTGTGGTGGAATTGCTCGCAAAGAAAGGAGCGGAGAAAAACGCCCGTACGCTTATGGGCCAATCTGCCCTGAACATTGCCAGGGAGAGAAAATACGACAAGGTGTGCGATTCCCTCATTGCCCAAGGTGCAGACGACCGCCCCATTCAGTTTCCTGTTCTGGAGGGGGATTACCTGGGCCAGAAGCCTCCCGGAGATGAACCTGAATTGTTCGCTCGGGGCATTGTGTCATCCATCTGGGGGCTGCACAGCACCGTCGCCTTTGCTCCCGACAAAAACACAGCCATGTGGGCCCCCATGGTGACGATCCCCGGCAAGCTGTATTCCGAGGGGGGTGTGATGATGACTGAACGGAAGAACGGCCGATGGACGACCCCCGGCTGGGCCCCATTCACCGGCGATGTGGATGGCGACGTGCCGTTCTTCTCCCCGGATGGGAAACGGGTGTATTTCATCTCCGCTAAATCCCTTCCCGGCAACCCTGAATCCAGACGTGAGCGGATCTGGTATGCCGACAAAAGCGGCGACGACTGGGGAGAGCCGCAGGTCGTGGATGACACCGTCAATGACTATCCGCACCACTGGCAGATTTCCGTGGATGCCGGGCACACGATCTACTTCAGCTCTAGCATCCCGGACGGACTGGGAGGCGGAGATATTTACAGGTCCAGACGTGTCGACGGCCGCTGGCAGAAACCGGAAAACCTCGGGCCCGCCGTCAACACCCAGAAGGGCGAGGAAATGCCCCATATCTCTCCGGACGGGAGCTACCTCCTTTTTTCCCGTGACGATGATCTCTTCATCAGCTTCTGCGAAAGGGACGGAAAATGGAAAGAGCCCCGAAAACTGGACGCTCCCATCAACTCGCCGAGCATTGAGATCTGTCCCCTCGTTTCCCCGGATGGCAAATACCTGCTTTTCATCAGTCAAAGGGGGGGCGAAAGCCACGTGTGGTGGGTGAAAGCCGGATTCATCGAACGCATGAGGAACAAGTAGATGAAAACCTGATGGTCCGCGGCGGACTGCAAGAACGAACGTTCCCTCTGCTCCCCTCCGTGGGAGTGCTGATCGAGTTCTGAGTCGGCGTCACCGAACACGATGCAGGCATGCGTCGCAGCCTGCCCGGGGCGCTGCCTCTCGTCCTTTTCTGTTGCGAAAATCGACTGCAGAATGTGCCAGCCGAGCCCTGGAGGGGCGGAAAGATAATAGCCCCGGGCGCGAGCCCGGGGTTAGGCACGAAATCAGCGCCAAGCCCCGGAGGGGCGACAGAAAAAGGTTGTGGACAAAGATCTATCGCCCCTGCCGGGGCTCATTAAATGCACCATCCTATCCGGGGGCTTGCGCCCCCGGCTATTATCTCTCCGCCCCTACGGGGCTCGGCCGGCAGATTCTGCAACCGAGTTTCGCGACAGGAACTAATTAGGTTTGGTCGACGATCAGCGCCGCTGTACGCAGCTGCCGCAGCATGGCCGTGATCAGAGCGATCGGGATGAAAATCACGGTGAGATAGTAGAAATCGCCGCCCGGCAGCACCAACCTGGGAACGAGAATCCGGAATACCATCTCTATGGTCACCGGGAGAACGCCCAGGAGGATTCCGGCGAGTTCGATGTGCAGGCCATATTGTGCCCGCTCGTGCGGTGTCGCCTTAATGTAGCTGTGGAGGATCGCGACCGCCGCGCCGCCAAAATACGCCACGATAAAAAGCCCGATGAGCAGGTTGCTCCATTGATTTAAGCCGCTTGTCGCCTGCGGCTGGACCACAACCAGGAAGAGCAGGAAAAGCGCAACCAGAAGAGCGGGCGCATACAGGAGCTTCAGCGCGTGCCTCTTGCAAAGCGACGCCTTGCGTTTGGGAAACTCCAGCATCAAGCGAAACAGGAAGGCGAATCCGAAAACCACGATGAGGCTGATGATTGCCCGCACCATTGTCCGCACCGCGTTGGAAGAAAAGTAAGGGGTGCCCAGAAAGCTGGCTCCGAGGCACAGCCCGGTCAGCGCAAACAGCGTGCCGCTCCGGTTCGGTACCTTGAAGTAAGCCACCAGGCCGCAAACTACGAAGCACAGACCGATGAGGTAAGCGGCAAAGCTGCGTGCCGCATAATTACCGGGAGGCGCAGCGTGGTCAAAGCTCAGGCTGTGCACTGAGGGGATTGCGTCGGCAGCGCCTCCCTCCCGGCGCTCGACCACCAGCGTAGTCGCCTGGCCGATCCTGGGGCGACCCTGCTGAGCAAAGACGCGCCTGTCCTCGACCTGGATGCCATCGATGCTCCGAATGCGATCTCCAGCCTTGAGCCCAGCGCGTTCGGCCGGCCCCCCGGCATCGACCCGGATGACTGTATTGTTGCCGTCGGTTACATAGCCGTCGTAGGGATTGTTGCCCTGATCGAGCAAGTTGAATGTACCCAGGATGACAAATACTGCAGCCGCGATCAAAAAAACAGTTCGATACCTATCCGCCAAATGTCCGGTCATCACTGCCTCCTTTGTTTTAGATCACACAGCTCCGTAGCCCTCCCGCCAGCCACCAGGCCGGATTGCAGGGATTTACCAATCTTGGTATGGCGCCTGCCCATGGCCATGCGCCTCGCCGGCGAATCGTCCGGCATTCCCGCGCCAGCATGCCAGACGCCGGATACGATGCGCCCGCGGGCCCTTAGCGGCTCGTGCGCTTTCTCGGTTCCGCGGCCATCGGATCTCAGCCGCCGGTCCGCCGGGCAGCGCAGGATGCGGGCAAGCTCCCGGCGGCCGCGGATCATGCGGCTCTTCACCGTTCCCACGGGGACGTGGAGAATCGCGGCAACCTCGTCAAGGGCCAGTCCCTCGAGATCATGAAGCACGATCACAGATCGAGTATTCGGCGAAAGGCTCTGAAGGGCTGTGTGCACCCTGACTGCGGCTTCGTCCCGTGCGAAGCATTGCAGCGGGTTGGGTGCATGGGGATCATTGATAGAAAGCTCCGACTCCCGGATCGGGTGGAATCGCTCGTGCCGGCGCGCTCTGCGATAGCGATCTATCAGCAGGTTGCGTGTAACATACATGAGCCAGCCGCTGAGACTGCCGATCTCCGCCCGATAACTGTTCAGCGTCAGATAGACCCGGACAAACACCTCCTGGGTCACATCCTCAGCTTCCGCCCGGCATCGGGTGAAGCGGTAGCTCAGGGCATAAATGCGGCGCGCATAGGATTGCACAAAGTCCTCCCACGCTTTTTCATTTCCCTGCAGGCAGCTGTCGACCAGCTCTTGATCCAGGCTGTTCATCGGTGCCGCTCCATGATCTTCCGCTTGCTTGAGGAATTGTCCTCGGGAGCGCCTTCCCTGTGACTGCGCTCTCATGGAATATAACGATGGTTTCGCAGGAAAATTCGGGGCGATTGACCAACGCGCTCAAACTTGATGCAAATCCCCGGAATTTCGTGATGAAGGGAGTTTCGCGGCGAGGTTGTTTCCTGCTAAAGTGTATGCCGGAAGGTTGGGATTATGAAGCTGTCTGCTTATCCCGAAGCCCTGCTCAGGCTGCTCGGCAACCGCACCGTGCTTCACATCCTGTTCTGGACCTTCCTTTTCAGCGCGCTCGTCCTGCTGGAATCCGGGATAACCTCCTTTTCGACAAAGGTGCTCCATACCGCAGTCTTTCTCCTGTTCAATGCTGCGGCGACGTACGCTCATTTTTTTCTCCTGAGCCGCTACTTGAATCGACGGCGATATCTTTTTTACTTCGGCGGTCTGGTTCTGACCCTGGGTACGCTCGGAGTCCTGCTGCATCGCATTTCTACCCTTCTCTTACAAAGCAGCGGGTCTCTTGCCGGCTTGATTTTCAGCCTGACGTTTTTCCTCGGATTCACCACGGCGATTCGATATGCAAGAGCCGGAATCCGGCAGCGGCTGCAACTGCAGGAAATCACCGCCAAGCAGCTGCAGACAGAACTGGCGCTCCTGAAAGCTCAGATCAATCCCCACTTTTTGTTCAACACGCTTAACAACCTCTATGCGATGGCGCTCCGGCAGGAGGATCCAGCCACCGCGCAGGGGATCGCCAAGCTTTCGCACCTGATGCGCTATGTGATCTACGAGAGCGACGTGGACCGCATTGAGCTGAGCCGAGAGGTGGAGCAGATCCGCAGCTTTATCGAGATGCAGAAACTTCGCTTTTCGGAAGAAGACAACATCAGGATCGAATTTGAAACCAGCGGTGATATAGACAAGGCCAGCATCGCACCCATGCTTCTGCTGCCATTCGTGGAAAATGCCTTCAAGCACGGGATCCGATTGAGCAGCCCGTCGCACGTGTCGCTTCGGCTGACTGTGAAGGATGGGACGATCCGTTTTTCTGTCGAGAACAGCGTGCACGGGACGACGGAGCGCTCCGCTGAAACGGATTCAGCACTCGGTTTGCGCAACGTCAGGAGGCGGCTCGAACTGATGTATCCCGACACTCACGGCCTGTCCATCGGTGAAAGTGAAGGTGTCTATCGCGTCGTGCTCAATCTTGGATCGGGGAGCTCGAAACGGTCATGAAATGCCTGCTGATCGACGATGAACCCAAGGCTCTCGAGATCCTCCGGAAATATGTGGAACGGGTCCATTTTCTCGAGCTCGCCGAAGCTTTCCGCGATCCGGTTCATGCCCTGGCCTACCTGGCAGCGAATCCTGTCGATCTGATCTTTTTGGATGTCAACATGCCCGACATGAGCGGGATCCAGTTCCTGAACGCGCTGCACATCCGGCCGCTGGTCATTTTCACCACAGCCTACTCCGATTACGCGGTGCGCAGCTACGATTACGATGCGGTCGACTACCTGTTGAAGCCGATCGAATTCGAGAGGTTCGTGCGCGCAGTCACCAAGGCCCTGGAGCAGCATCTGCGACGCGAAAAGGGCGGGCAGGGACGTCATGCGAACGGTGCCCTGGCGCAGAACGGATCGGGGAACTACCTGGTGGTCAAGAGCGGCACGGACTATCACAAGCTTCAGATCGACGAGATCCTCTACATTGAGGCGGCGCGCAACTATGCCGTCTTCGTGACCGAAAATGCCAACGTGATGTCCCTGCTGAGCATGAAGGAACTCGGCTCCCTGTTGCCGGCCGGAAGATTTTTCCGCGTCCATAAATCGTACATCGTCAACTTCCGGCATGTCTCGAAAATCGAGAAGGACCAAGTCACCATCGGGGCCAAGCCGATTCCGATTGGTGAATCCTATCGGGAGAGCTTTTTGAAAGCCATCCAGTTGGCGAAGTGAGCGGCCAGGAAGTCATGGAGCACCTTCCCCGTTCATGTCACTTTGGCGCTGCCGATGCGGATGGTTCCATGGGGTCAACACAAGCGGCCCAACGCTCACTTTCGCTGTCGGCGGTATTGTGCAGGACATACTTTGGCGAGAACAGAAAATCCTTGGGAGGTATGGCCATGAAACGGAAAGAAATGGATGCCATTCTGGAAGTCTGGCTGGAGGCGTGGCGACGCCGTGATGCCATAGGCCTTGCGGCCGCTTTTGCCGAGGATGCGAACTATACGAGCATGCTTGCGGGCACGATCCGGGGGCGCACAGAGATCGAGGCCCTGTACCGCAGCTGGTTCACAGCGTTTCCGGACATGGTGTTCGAAGAGGAGAGCCGGCTTACCGATAGGGACCGGGCGGCGGTCCTCTGGCTGCAAAACGGCACCCACAGAGGCGAATTCTGTGGATTGGTCGGAACCGGACGCAGTTTCGTGCTATCGGGCGCTTTTTTCATGACCTTCCGGGATGGGCGGATCGTTAGCATGCGCAGCATCTATGACTTTACCGGCCTCCTGCTTCAGATCGGCATCCTCAAGGCCAAGCCGGCGGTGTGACTTCGGATATGCCATCGCCATTCCAGCGCCGGTCGGGCTACCCTGCGATGGAGACACTGCGCGCCGGGCACTCGAATGCCCGGCGAGCCACAAAGACCCCCGAGACCAAGAAGAAACCATGGTATGCCCCCATTTGGCTTACAGCTGCAAACGCAGCTGTCTGAATCGAGGTACTCGAACCATTGCGATTTAGCCTCCTCTCAAGATTGTTCTTGACAGCCAACGCACTAAATGTTACGAAATGTCACATGACACTACGTAACAATCCCTCGCGCCCGATTACCGAACTGCAACAGGCGATACTGAACTTCATCTGGTCGCAGGGTTCCGCCACCGCGGAACAGGTGCGGGAGGCCCTGCTGCCAGCACATCCCCTCAAGGACTCGAGCGTGCGCACGCTGCTGCGGCGTCTGGAAGAGCGCGGCTATTTGCGCCATAAGGTCGAGGGGAAGGTCTTTGTGTATGAGGCAAAGGTGCCTTCGCGCAGTGTTGCCGCGCGCGCCGTGCAGCACATCATTGACCGCTTTTGCTCCGGATCCGTCGAGCAGTTTCTCGTCGGCATGGTGGACGAAAAGGTGCTGTCGATCGACGAGATTCGACGACTGGCCCGCAAGGTGAGGAATCAAAAATGATCGGTCAGCCACAACCTATGCGGTTATCTGTTTCCGGCGCGGGAAAGGAGACTTATGTTGCCTGAATGGCATGAATGGTTTTTCGGCATCGTGTTGGATTCGTCGCTCCGGATCTCTCTCATTGCATGCGTCATCGCCCTGATCCTTCTTATAGTGCGCGTCAGGTCCGGCAGCGTGCGGCATGCCGCCTGGACAGCGGTGCTGTGCGCGATGCTGCTCATGCCTGTCCTGCCGTATTGTCTGCCGACGATCGCGGTCCCGGCCCTGTTTCCTTTTGCCGGCGGGAGCCTGAACGCTGCTGCAGGCGAAACGCGGTTGGATGCAGTTGCCCCTGCGGGTGGGCAGCCGCTGTCCGAGGCGATCGCCGCCTCTCCGCGGCCTGTGTCGAGGCGAGCGGCGGTCGACACCCCCATGCCTGCTCCTGCGGCTGATCCGGCACCTCGTCTGACATGGGCGCTCGCCGGATTCATCCTGTACGGCGCCGGCGCGTTGATGCTGCTTTGTCATCTGTTGCTCGGCTGGCTCGGCATGCTGCGGATCGGACGCACTGCGATCCCCGTCACATTCGGGGACGCCCGTCCTGCGGCGGGTCTCCGGGCGGTTCCCGTTTATGAATCCACGCAGGTTGCCGCGCCCCTGACTGCCGGTCTTTTCCCGCCGAAGATCATCCTGCCGGCAACCTGGAGGCATTGGCCCGGTGAGAAGCTCCTTGCGATCCTGGCCCACGAATATGCCCATGTGAACCGCCGCGATCCGCTGGTCGCGATGCTTGCCCACATGAACCGTTGCTTCTTCTGGTTTCATCCGCTGGCCTGGTGGCTGGAAAGGAAGCTGGCTGCCACAGCCGAGAATGCCTGTGATGACGCCGCCGTCCGTGCCATCGGCAAATCCCGGCGCTATGCCGAGGTCCTTCTCGATATGGCCGAGGCGGTGCGCCGCACCGGAGGTCGCTTCTCATGGCAGGGCGTTGGGGTCGGAGGTTCCGGTCTCCTCGGCCAGAGGATCGATCGGATTCTGCGCGGCGACCTCCTCCGTGAGACGTCTCGGTTGCGGAAGGCACTGGTAGCCACAGGCTGCGCAGCGGCGATATTTATCATTGTCGCCTGCCGCCAGCAGCCCAAGTCTGTGGCGCCCTTACAGGAAGATCCCAAGTTTGCCGAGCAGCAAGGCAGCCAGAAAGCCCGGAGCGATCTGTACCGGGCCGCCCACGACATGAGCGCCCGGCAAGTCGCCGACCTCGAAGCATCCCTGAAGAAAAACCCGGATGATCTCGTCACTCTGGAAAAGCTCCTCATGTTCTACGCTCCGATCAGCGAAGCGGTGAAGGGAGAAAAGGGCAAGTGGGCGCCGATCTGCGCTCAAGTCATCGGGGGAAAAGAGAGCATCGAGGCGCGTCGGCTCCACATCCTCCGCCTGATCGAGCAACACCCGGAAAGCAAGCTTGCAGGCGATTGGGGCGCGCGGATCTACCCGACATCGCTGGATCCGCTTCCCGATCCTGCCGGCTATGCCGAGGCAAAGAAATTGTGGCTTCAACAGACTTCCCGGCCGGATGTGAATGTTGCGGTTCTCAAAAATGCCGCCTATTTCTTCGAAGCGGCGGATAAACCTCTTACCGAGAAAATGATGCTGAAGGCGCAGGCTCTCGATCCCAAAGGACACTGGTCCGGTTCGCTCGGCAGGCTGTACGCCTTTGTCCTTCTTGGTTCCAACTCCTCCACTCCGCTAAACGTAGTCCGCACGGTAAGCATGGCCGATGCCCTCGGCCCCTATGCCCAGGAGATTCGCAGGAAGCTGGATAAATCCACGGACCCGGAGCTCCTGGCTGCGGCGGGGGAGTATTTAACTTTTGCACGGGGACGTGAGTATGACTTCGATCCTCACGCCCTGGGCAAGTCGTACCTCGAGAGGGCGCTGGAGTTGAATCCGCAGCTGGTTGGGGTCCGCTCCAGGCTGGTCTCGTTACGCTTCGGCGAACGCAATCGACGCATGCTTGATCATCTGAGAAACGTGCCCAAGGAATCTCACTATCAGACCATCTCTGCCCTGCCGGAAGCCGAACGCTTCGAGTATCTGCCTCACCTGGCCGAGTTGGCGTACTTCGAGGGCGAAAACGCCGAAAACGCACAGAAACCGGAGGAAGCGAAAGCCGCATGGGAGCGCGCCCGAAAATATGCACAGGATGCACTTGCGCTGGCGGCGAAGCGAGCCGGCGACCCGGGTTGCGGCATAGCGATCTATAAAGCCAACATGATCCTGGGCACCCTTGCCATGAGGGATGGAGACCAGAAGACTGCCGTGCGTTTTATGCTCGACGCATCCAGGGCCCCGGCATCGGAGGAACTTGCTTATAACGCCTTCATCGCCTCGGAATGTCTGGTCAAATACCTTCTCAAATACGGCGAACGCGAGACAGTGATCGAGTTTCTGGAGCGCAGGGCTTCGACGTGGTGGCCTATGACAGTCGTGCCCACGGCAACTCCCCTGGAGACGCGTGCACATACGGCTTTTATGAGAAAGAAGATTTGCGCTCCGTGCTTGACACGCTCGACCCTGGGCCCATCGTGCTGATCGGCACGTCATTGGGTGCTGCGGTCGCCCTGCAGGAAGCGGCCGACGACAGCAGGGTAACAGCAGTAGTGGCCGCCGAGGTATTTTCCGATCTTCGCACGATTGCCAGGGAGCGCGCTCCCTTTTTCCTGACTGAAGAAATCATCCGTAGGGCCATCAGCCTCGCCGAAACGCGCGGGCAGTTCGTTCTGGATCAAGTCAGTCCGGTTAAGGCGGCGAGGCGTATCCATGCGCCCGTGCTGTTGATCCACGGCTCCTCGGATACAGACACGGCGCCGGACCATTCTCGGAGGGTCCATGCGGCTCTGCAAGGGCCAAGACAGCTCATCCTGGTCGAAGGCGCCGGGCACAACGAGTCGCTCAACCGGGGAGATGTCTGGAATCAAATCGATGAGTGGATTTCGGGTGTGGTGAAGAATATGCCACCGCGCTAAAAACGTGGAATTGCGCCTGCCGCCTTGGAGCGGGGGTGTCCTATCACATGACCCGTCCACTTGGCTTGCGCTTCGAGATCCGCGGTGAACGGATTACGGGTTTATGGCAATCGGGGTTCCCGAATGCACACCTACCCAGCGCGCGAGTGGGAATCGTCCTGCGATTCTAATCTCCTCATTTGCGCGCGCCGGATGAGGTTGGCCGCCGTCGTCACAGCAAGAGTCAGGGCCGTGAGCGGCAGGACTATCCAGGCAACGAGCGTGACGTAACCCGTCAGGGTGTCGTGCGCGGATGCGCGCAGCAAGATGAAGGTTATATAGAGCGCGAAGTATCCGAGCAAGAGCCAGCCCTCCCATCGAAACACGGTCATCCCATTGAAGAAGACGGGCAGGCAAAGAACGGCCACAGCCACCATCACCGGTAGATCGAACGCGAGGACGCCAGGGGAAATCGCGACCCCGCCCGGAGCCAGGGCGGCAGAGAGCCCAAGCACACCGAGTATGTTGAAGATGTTGCTGCCGATGACGTTCCCCACTGCGATGTCCCGTTCACGACGCAGGGCCGCTATGACGGATGTGGCCGCCTCCGGCAAGGATGTTCCTGCCGCTACGATGGTGAGGCCGATGACAAGCTCAGAGAGCCCCATCCAGCGCGCAAGCCTGGATGCCGATTCGACTAGCCACTGGGATCCCAACACCAGCAGCCCAAGGCTGGCGGCACAGATGAGTGCGTTGAGCATAGTCCCCTTCCAAGGAGCGGGAAAACGTGGAACACCCACGGGCGCTTCGGGCGCGCGACGGGCGGTCGATCGGGGCTCACCGGATTTCGATCGCATGGACTTGCGAAAGCTCACGAACACGTAGGCGACGAGCAGAGCGAGGAGCAGGAAGCCGTCCCAGCGGCTCACGGCGCCGTCGAACCCAAGTAGAAAGCACAGCGCCGAGATGCCGACCAGAAACGGGACATCGAAGCGGACGAGGTGCGCAGAAACCGCAAGCGGGACGATGACGGCCGACAAGCCAAGAATCAGCAGCACATTCAGGATGTTGCTGCCGATTACGTTGCCAAGCGCCAGGTCACTCGAACCGCGCAGCGCGGCCGTAACGGAGACAACTGCTTCCGGAGCACTGGTGCCGAAGGCCACGACCGTGAGGCCGATGAAGAGCCTGGAGACGCCGAGATCACCGGCGAGTCGAGACGCGCTTCGGATCAGAAACTCACCGCCTGCCGCGAGAAGCGCCAGGCCAAGCACGAAGGTGAGCACCGTCAGCGCCATGTTCGGTCACTGCCTCCTTGACTGGATAAGAGATTGCCCGGCCCGATTATACCTGAGAACAGGCTCCGCGCTCCTTTCGCTGAGGGCGTGTGGCAGCATATCACACCGCTGCAAAGCAGCCCGCCGGAGCGGCATAGCGTCCTGAGCTTTTTGATTTGAAAACCGCGGAAATTGTGCCGGCAAATATAATTGCAATCAATCCCGGCGATGCGGATAATTGGCGCTAAACTGACCAAGATTGCCATGTTTGCGCACTCTTCGCTTATTTGATACGCCGGTCAGCATAATGCCGGCCGTTGGGCGGAACCACCATGACTCATGACTGCATGAATCAAGGAGGATGATCCTGAACACATGGATGGAGTCTATCAGACGCCATGAGACGGTTGCTTACTTCCTCTTCACCTATGCATTCTCAGGGACAAGATGGAAGGCGTTTGACCGGCTTTATTTGGGCGGCCAGATAGTCGCGTTGCCGTTCATCATGCTCGGGATATTCGGACCTGGACGGATGAGCATCTTGCTGTCCGCAGTCATCAATCCGGAGCCCAGGCAGAATAGTCGCAAGACCTCTGTGATCGCATTCATCGTGGCATGGCTGCCGGCCACGCTGCTCATCACGATGGATCAGGTGCAGAATGAGGGCCGGTCGGCGTCTTTGCTGACTGTCGCTGTAAGTGCAGTCGCCGCGCTGATGCCGGCTTTTGTTGTTGCATCCGCCTTCTCCACAGTGCCGAGTATCAGGCGCCACCTGGCTTCGCTCGTAAAACCAAAGGGCTCTCCGGGATACTATCTCCTGGGGCTTCTCCTGTTTGCTGCGATGTGGTCGCTTGGTATTCCCAACAGTCGGGCGCTTGGCCTGCAAGTGACGCAACGCGAGTTCCCGGCAGCGGCAGCGAGCATTGGGCTGGTCGGGGCCGTTGCCCTTGACTTCTTCTACAACCTTCTCCCCAACGGGCTTTCCGAAGAGCCTGGCTGGTGCGGTTTCGCCTTACCGCGGCTACAGGCCCGGCATAGCCCCCTCTTTGCCAGCTTTGTCCTGTGGGTTTTCTGGGCAATCTGGCATGCACCGGCCTATTTCGGCGGATTCGCGGCCCAGAGTCCGGCGGATACCCTCGTCGAATGGGTACTCATGCTGCCTGTCACGATCATATTCACGTGGTTCTACAATCGTGCCAAGGGGAGCCTTCTGGTAACGGTACTTCTTCATCCCGCAATGAACACGACCGCTCATTTCCTGCCGATTACAGTTGGCGGCATCATTCTGCTTGGATTCTTTGTGGTTTTCGCGGTCGTTCGCGACCGGATGTGGCAAAGACTATCGGTTGGGGGGAACGCGCCCTCAGATGGCACTCCAGGTGGGAGGTAAGTGCACTGCCGTTGTGGATTGAGTCGCCCACTCCGCCCAACAGCGCGCTGCACACGACGGCTGCCGCGGCTCCATGCACAGGAGCCGCGGAGCTCGGTCCGCTGTCACGGTGTCTTCAAAACGATGTTCGGAACATTTTTCTTGCGCAACATGTCGTTGAAACCTGCCAATTCCTTGTTCACGAGACCGTCGAGTTCGTTCAAGACTGTGCTTAACCGCTCTTCGAGGACCTTCTGCACCTCGATCTGCTGGCTGGTCGGCTTGAAATCATTGCTGGCGAGGCCGTTGGCCAGGTAGTTGAGCTTCGAGATCAGTCTGGAACCGTAGCGGACGCCGTCCTGCCCTCCCGTGAGGCGCAGCTCGACCAGTTTCATTTCCACATCAATCAGCTTCTGGTTCAGGTCCTGAGCCGCCTTGGTAATCGCCGCATCGTCGATGATCCGGCCGAGGCCCTCGATCTGGCTGCGCACGTTCTCGATCCGGTTGACCGCGTCGGCTGCGCTGTCGAGGTCTTTGCGCAAAGCCAAGAGCACGCCCATCTGCGCCTCGATATCAGCCTCGGTGCCCCCCGTGTTCGGGTCTTTGCGCACGGTCAGCGGCTGCGCGAAGTCACGTCCCCCGGACGAGAGCTTGACTGTGTAACTGCCCGGAGGTGCGAGGATGCTGAGTGAGCCGGCACCCGGCGCCGTCCGCGTCCCGTCCGGGCCGACACGAAGCCACGGAGCGTACAACGGGCTGGTACGAAGCCGGACTTCCTTGCTGGGCTCGTAGCGCAGATCCCAGTGGACCCGGTTCAGCCCGGCGGTATTGGTGCCGGTCAACTTGCGCACAACCTCGCCTTTCTGATCCATGATCGTGAGCGTGATGCCGCCCGGCACCGGGCTTTTGAGGTAGTAGTTGATCGACGCGCCGTAGCGGGGGTTCTCGCCGATGGTGGGATCGTCGTACGGAGTTGAAGGCGCCGTGATGTTCCGGAATCGGTATGCCGGCCGCGGCGCGAACAGGTGGACGTCCGATGCCAGCACTTGCCCCGTGAGCTGCTGCAGCGGCGTGATGTCGTCCAGAATCCAGAAGCCGCGCCCGTAGGTCGCGATCACCAGGTCGTTGAAATGCTCCTGCACCGTGATGCCGTAAACCGGGGCGTGCGGCAGGTCGTTCTGCAGCGGCTGCCATTTCTCGCCGTCGTCGAAGGAGACATAGATCGAGTTTTCAGTGCCCAGGTAGAGCAATCCGCGTCGCGCCGGATCCTCGCAGATCCAGTGCACGTAGCTGAGCATGCTCTTCGGAATGCCGGTTGTAATCGCCTTGAACGTCTGG
>CAYGWQ010000019.1:0-32901 GCA_964353465.1 uncultured Acidobacteriota bacterium
TTACAGTTGACTCAGCTCGTGAGCCCTACGGCTCACGCGCCCCTCCAGGGCTCCGTGCTGCTTTCCGGCCTAACCCCGGGCTTGCGCCCGGGGCTATTATCTTGCCGACCCTGCGGGGGGCTGGGCTTGAGGGCGGAGCGAATTTCGCGACGAAACCAGGCCAGTCGTAGCGCACGAGGCCGCATGACAGCAACGGGTCGCTTATGGCGCTGGATCGGATATAATCTGCCCGAGCCCTGTCGAGCGAGGCAGGGCGGCTTCCCGCGCATGCAGGAGGATACATGAGAATAGTGATTACGGGAGGTGCCGGATTTCTTGGCAGTCATTTGTGTGATCAATTGTTGCAGTCGGGACACGAGGTGATTTGCCTGGACAACCTGCTTACCGGCAGCATCCACAATATCGCGCACCTGATGGGGAACGAACGCTTCCGGTTCCACAAGCATGATGTGACCGAATACATCTACCTGGCAGAGCCGTTGGATGCCGTGATGCATTTTGCATCTCCGGCAAGCCCGCGCGATTATCTCGAGCTCCCGATCCAGACCTTGAAAGTGGGGGCGCTGGGCACGCATAAGACATTGGGGCTGGCCAAGAGCAAGCGCGCGCGTTTTTTGCTGGCCAGCACTTCCGAGACCTACGGCGATCCGCTGGTCAACCCGCAGCCGGAGAGCTACTGGGGGAATGTCAATCCGATCGGTTTGCGCGGTGTTTACGACGAGGCCAAGCGTTTTGCCGAGGCAATTACCATGGCATACCGGCGCACCCACGGCGTCGATACCCGGATCGCGCGCATCTTCAACACCTACGGTCCGCGCATGCGGCCCCATGATGGGCGCGTGGTCTCAAACTTCATTGTGCAGGCCCTGGAGGGGAAACCGCTGACGGTGTACGGTCTTGGTGAGCAGACACGAAGTTTCTGTTATGTGACAGACGAGGTGCAAGGCCTGCTCAGATTGCTCATGGCGCCCGACGACGAGGAGATTCATCTGCCGGTCAATGTCGGCAATCCGGAAGAACGAACGGTCCTGGAGGTCGCCAAAACAATCTTGACCTTGACGGGTTCTTCGAGCCCGATCGTATTCGAGCCGCTGCCGCCCGATGATCCCAAGGTCCGACGGCCTGATATTACCCGTGCGCAGGAATTGCTGGGCTGGTGTCCGTCCGTGCCGCTGGAAGAGGGCTTGCGGCATACCATCGCATACTTTACGACGCGCGCTGCCGGCGCATGATCGAAGCGCACTTCCTGGGTGGTATCTTATTCGATAACGTTTTCATATTTCATAGGTGATTTCATGGAAGTTCCTTTACTCGACCTGAAAGCTCAGTACGCAACGATACGTGAAAAGGTCCGGGCCGCCGTCGAGGAGGTGTTCGAGAGCCAGCGGTTCATTCTCGGCCCGCAGGTGGCAGCGCTCGAAGAGGAGGTCGCACGCCTGTGTGGTGTTCCTTATGCCATAGGGCTGGCCTCGGGGACCGACGCGCTCCTGCTCTCGCTCCGAGCGCTCGGTGTCGGCCACGGAGATGCTGTGGTCACCGTTCCGTATACGTTTTTTGCGACTGCGGGGGTCATTATCAACTTGGGTGCGCGGCCTTTGTTCGTGGATATCGAAGCAGCGGGCTTCAACATGCACCCGGAGCGCCTGGCGGCGCTTCTGGAACGCGATTGCTCCTTCAACCTGACTGCGCGCCGGCTGGTACACAATGCAACCGGCGCGGTGGTCAAGGCGGTCGTCCCGGTTCATCTGTACGGCCAGTGCGCCGACATGGATGAGATTCTGGCCATCGCGCGGCGCTATGAGCTCCCGGTTATCGAAGATGCGTGTCAGGCGATTGGCGCCGGGTATCGAGGAAACCGTGCGGGCGCCATGGGCGACCTGGGCTGTTTCAGCTTTTTCCCGTCTAAGAATCTGGGCGGGGCCGGGGATGGCGGCATGGTCGTGAGCCGTGACCAGGGTCTTGCCGATCGTGTGCGGCTGCTGCGCAATCACGGCATGCAGCCCAAGTACTTCCACTCGATGGTCGGCTTCAACAGCAGGCTGGACGAGCTCCAGGCGGCGGTCCTGCGTGTGAAGCTCGCGCACCTTGAAGATTGGAGTGAGGCGCGCAGGCGCAACGCCGCGGATTATGATGCCGCATTTCGCGCGGCCGGTCTCCTGAGACGCATCCGCACTCCGCAGACTCTTGAGGGCAGGGTGCACATTTTCAACCAGTACGTGATCCACTGCCCGAAACGCGATGAGCTCCGCGCCGCGCTGCAGAGCCGCGGGATCGGAACCGAGATTTACTACCCGCTGTCGCTTCATCAGCAGGAGTGTTTTCAGAACCTGGGTTACAGCACTGCGGATTTTCCGCGTTCAAGCGATGCGGCCCGGCAGACCTTGGCGCTTCCCATCTATCCGGAACTCTCCCCCGGGCAGAGGCAATACGTGGTCCGCTGCATCGCGGATTTCTATGCATAGCAAAACCGGGGACATCCCTGGTTTTACGCGATAGAAACTAATTAGTTTCTATCGCGAAACTCGGTTCGAGCCGTCATGGCAATGCCCCGGAGGGGCCAAGAGATAGTAGCCGGGGGCGCAAGCCCCCGGATAGGATATTGCATTGATGGAGCCCCGGCAGGGGCGAAAGATCTTTGTCCGCAAGCATTTTCTGTCGCCCCTCCAGGGCTCTGCACCGCTTTCCGGCCTAACCCCGGGCTTGCGCCCGGCGCTATTCTCTTCCCGCCCCTCTGGGTTTGCCTCAAGGGCGGAGCGAATTGCGCGGCAAAAACTAACGACCCTTCTCGCACGCGGACTCTCGCCGGCGCGCGATTTTCCTCTGAAGCGGATGCAGCAGGAAGCGGGGCAGGTGCTTGAGGAAGCCGACGAGCAAACGGTAGCGCCAGCCGGGAACAACCAGCCACGCGCCGCGGTCAAAGGCTTTCAGCGACTCCGCGGCCACAAACTCCGCGGTCATCCAAAAGCCGCGCAGCGGCATCACCTTGCTGCGGTCCATGCCTAACGCATCGTGAAATTCGGTGTACGTATATCCCGGGCAGAGCGCCTGAAGGCGCACCGGCGAGCCGGCGCGCTTCAGTTCCAGGTGAAGGCATTCGGTGAAGGCGTTCATCCAGGCTTTGGTGGCATTGTAGCTGGTGTGGCCCGGCATGCGCGCAAATGCCGCCACGCTCGACACGTTGATCACGCCTCCCCGGCCGCGCGCCACGAGTCCGTGCAGGGCGGCGTGCGTGAGCCGCACGGTCGCCAGGACATGCACCCGGTGCATCTCCATTTGCCGGGTGAGGTCGGCCTCGTGGTAATCTCCCAGAGCGCCGAAACCGGCATTGTTGACCAGCAGCTCCAACTGCTTTTCGGAGGCGACTTTTCGGGCCACCGCCTCCAGATCCTCGTCGCGCGCGAGATCGGCAACCAGGACTTCCACCGAGGTGCCGCCATTTCGTCTCAGCTCTCCCGCCAGTTCCTCCAACCGATCGCGCCGGCGCGCCACCAGCACCAGAGCATATCCGCGTGCGGCGAGTGCGCGGGCAAACGCCGCACCGATGCCGCTGGAAGCCCCGGTGATCAGAGCCACCCGTCGTTCCGTACCGTCCTTTCCGCTAATCTGCAAAACCAAACCTCCCGGCTTCGTCGTTATCGAACCCAGAAGTTGACCCGCTGCACCGCGGCCGGACTCGACGACGGCTCCCGGACGTGAATCTCGAGCGTATAGTCTCCCGGTGCCAGATCCTCGATCGGTAGCACGCCGCGAATCAGCATGCGCGATACATCCTCGGAACCCTGCACGTCCGGCGGTCCCGGGACTGACTGGAAGACGACGCGATTTCCCCGGTAGATCTTGGTCTGCACCACGATTGCGGCGAGGCGTGGATTGAGAACACGAAGGAAGTAGGACCCCTTGGAAGCTCTGGAAAAACGGCGTTTGATGCTGATAACGGACCCGTTCATCAGGTCGGGGACCGCATCGGCATCCAATGTCCGGCCGGCGCCGTTCTCCCACAGGAAGATGCTGCCGAGGGTGATCTTGTCCGGCGAAAACTGCGGGATGTCCACCCACTGGAGAGAACTTCCCGTCCGTCCGGTCCGTGAATCACGCACAGCCACACGCACCTGATAAATCCCCGGCTCGAGCAAGATCACACCGCTGTAATTCCAATCCTTGTCTCCCCCCTCTCGCTGGAGCGCCGGATCCGCCGGCATGGACAGACTGTCCGAGAAGCTGGCGACGGTTTCGCCCGTCGTATCGGAGACCAGACCCACGAAATCAATCCGCGGATCGTCCATGCCTTTGCCGGCTTCGCTTTCCACCTGCTCGATCGCGGTCTGCAAGGCAATGCAGAGACCGAATCCTTTATCCCGCAGGAGATCGTACCCGGTGAAGAGGGAGACGGGCAGGGCGCCGATGGGGAACGGGGAGCGGATCGTCTGCGTCAGCGCCTCCGCGGGATCCGTCTTGGCCGGCGTCGCTATAACCTTGCCGTCTCGCCCCTGGGCGGCCAGCAGAGTGAGATCCACTTTGCCCTGGCGCACACGCACCTTAAGGTCCGAGCGGCCCTTGATGCTGGCACGCATAGATCGATACTTGCCGGGCTCCTGCATGTCCCGGTCGAGATACCAGCCGAGGAGATAATAGCGGGATGTTTCTGCCAGGGTCCTGGTCATGGCGGTATCGAGGGCATTCGTGTTTTTCAGAAAAGTTCCCCCGGTGTCCACTGCCAGCGCATTGAGCACGTCCTGCACGGAAGTCACCTCGCTCATGGCGTTGCGCAAGAGCCGGTTGGACCGGTCGAAACCTGTCGGATTGGCGGCGTTCGGCCCGCCGACAATCAGGCCGCGCGAGTCCAGCGAGTGGATCACGATCCCGGCGCGCGCCGCGGCGTCGGTTACCTGCCGGATCCTGTTAAGAATTTCCGGACGTTGCGTCTGGAGAATGAAGCCGTCAGACAAAAAGAAGAGCACCTTGCGGCCAGGCAACGCCGAGAAGATGCGCAGCACCCGGCCGAGCGCAGCGAGCGTCCTCTCGGCGATCTCGACAGATTGCGACGCGAGGATCGCCGCCCGTCTCCGGACGATTTTCTCAAAACCTGCCCTGCCATAAATCGGCCTGACAATCTTCTTCAGATAGTAGTCGACAAAGTAGTTGATGACCTCCTCATTGTTCTGCTCGATCTGGAGCGCTTGCGACTCGTTCATGACCGGATCTTCCTTATCCTGAATCGGGTGATTGAAGAAGTTGAGTTTCTCAGCAGCCGCACGGAGGACCGCCTTGTTGTCGCTGATCTGCTGCAGAAATCCCGGGCTGCCGCTGGCCGCAAAGATGCCGGCCCTGTCGCTCACTCCGACGGCGGTATCAATGAGATTCAGGAGCGCTGCCCGCGATCGCATCAGGCTGTCGGCGGACAAATGCCAGTCATCCAGGAAGAAAAGGACTGTGCGCCCGACATCCGAACTGCCGCCGGCGGTCGAAGCGGGCGCTGCAGCTGCAGGAGGATTCGAAGTCCATAGGGTCTCATCCCTCCCGGATCCTGAGTTTACAACCTCGCAGAACGCAATCGGCTGCCGCTTTCCGTCTACCCGCAGATCAAACTGCTCCAGCTTCAGATCCGGGACGAAGCGCCCCTGGCCGTCAAAGACCATCACATCGGTCTGAACCAGGCCGACACTGACGCGAACCGTGGTTGTGGCCTGGGAATTTTGCTGCCCGGCCGGAGGCTCCTGGCCGCGGTAGTCGGCGGACGAGCCTGCCAGCAAAAGGGGGAAAACCAGCAAAGGCAAGATTCGGCAAAACCGCTTCCAAAGGCTCATAAACAGCACTTCCGTCTAAAATACTCCATACACTATACCTGCTATCCCCGATCGCAGCAATCAACCCGATTCCGGTCTTAGTACCGAAAGGCGGCCAGTTAGATTCTGTCGCGAGACTCTCATCGAGTCCTCGCAGCGCGGCCCCGGAGGGGTCAGCAGATAATAGCCGGGGGTGTGAACCCCCGGATAGGATATTGCATTTAATGAGCCCCGGCAGGGGCGAAAGATCTTTGTCGGCAACCATTTTCTGTCGCCCCTCCAGGGCTCGGCGCCGATTTCCGGCCTGACCCCGGGCTCGCGCCCGGGGCTATTATCTTTCCGCCCCTCCGGGGCGCGCCTGCCGGCCGAACGAGTTTCGCGACAGAAACTAGCTAAGATGAAAAGGGGACATTCCGCTTTTCCCCGGCTTGCCACGCAAATCCCTATAGCAGACTGGAAAAGCGGAATGTCCCCTTTTCGGGGAAGGGACCCTGATGTTTTTTACCAGCCAGTCGCAACATCAGGGGCTGCGGCTTGAAGCCTGTGATCGGCGGTGAGAAAAGTTGCTGCATGCTTCTGAATGACGGCGTTCAGGATGTCTATGGAGTGCTGCTTGAGCGGGATCATCGGGCTCCGGCTCAGCAGGGCTGCAATCTGCTTGGCATGATGGTCGTCAACTTTCATGTCCTTGAGCTCCTGGATGATGATCATCCGGGACCTCCGCAAGATGGAGCGGAAGTGATCGATGCCCTGGCGGATGGCATCGTTCATCTGATTCACCGACTCGGCAAGGTGCCGGCTGCCCATCGGATTGAAATTGCAGTAGCAGCGCGGATGAAGTGCGAGGATTTCGCGGACGGGCAGCCTGCATTGATGCGCTTGCACCCATTTGCCGATGGCCCGAGCTCGGTTGAGGTAGCTCCGGTCTGCGTGGTTAAGGTCAGATAACAGCTCCAGGTTTCGCAGCGCCACGGAATCCACCTTGGATTCCATCTTTTCCTGGTTGCCGACAATGTGGACGGTATCTTCGTGGGCCGCGTAGTAGTAGTCGATGTACCCCGTCTTGAAATCATCGAAGCTGCGGTCGAAGCGCTCCCGTTCGCGCGCTTCCAGGAACCGATGCGGCTCTGCGCACAGCTTCGCCAGCTCACGTCGGATCTCTTCAAGGCGATCCAATGGCGTCGGCAGCGAATTTTCAATATAGGCAGCAGAATGCCGGAATGTCGGTAGCCAGCCCTGAAACCGGGGCGCATCCCGGGCCCGATCCTTCCATTCGAGCAGGCGGGTTTCATCGGACTGGAAGTTCTGTGCCAGGCGTATCATTGCGCCGATGCAATCCGCCTCTCCCCGGTTGAGGTCCGACATGATCTCTTTGATATGCTCCAGGCCGGCTTCGAACGACTTGGCAGCGTGCAAAAACCGTATCGTGACAAACTGTTCCGGCAACGGCTTCAACTTCCCTAAAAACGAGCAGGGCTGGATATCCAGGTTGGCAGCGGCCCATGCCAGTATCTGGTTTTTGGCCGCGTGCAGGCTCAGCCCGGCGATGCTTTCCTGGCCGCAGAGCAATGCCGCCCAGCGCAGCGCCAATCGTTCCTCCGATGGGCCTCGAACTCGGAGTTCTTCTAGTTTAAGACTGTCCCACATGGTTGCCGCCTGCCTGACGGAATGCCGCGCCCGTTTTGCCCATATGTTGGGGGGATACTCATGTTATCGACCTCGTGCCGCGGTTCTTTAGCCCGGATTATTCACTAAATGACGGATCGAACAGCGTTTTGGAACACGGATGAACACGGATGAATATCCAGCACAGATTCAATTGGAGACGCAACCCTATTTATATTAAGCTGGTCAAACACGGTGAAGGATCCGCGCGAGGAAGTCACAATAAAAATCAGCAATACTCGGATGATCGATCTTTGAACCGGGTTTAGCCGCCCTATGGCAAAAAATGCAGGGACCCCGAAAAGACGTCGTGCCGAGGTAAGGACAGACGTTCCATCAGTTCTCGTTGGCATGGGCTCGTTAGTAGGGATTGTATTAGTCAGTTTGCTTATCCTGCCGCTGGCGTTTTTGTTTGGGTACGGAAAGCAGGGGGTATTGGTCGCCATTCTGGCTGGTATCCTCGGAGCCTTTGCCGGAATCGGCTACTTTCTCTACAAACCCATCAACCCGTTTTCCGATAACGCATACGCGCCAAAGTCCTTTACCAAACTGACACCGGATGAACTGCGCGCACTGAACTATCTGAACAGTTCTCAGGGACGATCGATCGCCATTTTGGTTGCCTTGGGTGTCGCCCTAATACCCGCCCTCGGCGCCCTATCATGGAGACTTGACCTGGTGATAACACCGCACATAGCGCAGGTGAAGCCATTTAACACAGCCTTATGGATCACGACTTTAACGCTCTGCGGCCCTGTTACGATTGTCAGCTATTTCTTAATTATCTGCCGAGTTCTTTGGAAACGCTGGGATTGGATCTGCGAGAATCAGCCGCTGCCGACTCGAAGAGTCCTGCTCAAATACGCAAAAGGCCAAGCCGTCGGATCTTTTGATCATCTTTATGGAACCGAATATTCCGAGGAGATGGAAAACGTCCTTCGTGGCATCCCCGGAAGGCAATTTGCCGGCTGGGTTCTTCAGATAGTTGGAGTCTCATTGATCGTAATATCTGGACGGCACATTTTCGTTAGTGGCTTTCAGAGATCCACTATTCTGGTCTTAGCCTTGGGCGCAATTGCGATAATGGCGGGTAGAAGAATTCGCTGAGATCGTAGGGGATCGCATAGTCCGTCCCCAGTTTCATTTCTGAGTTGAACGGAGACAAGGGTTCCGACGGGACGCGGATGTTGCCGTCTCGGCCGAAGGCCTTGGAGTGCGGCGCTTCTGCGCCGCTTTGGGTTGATGCGCAGAACCAGAGCCCAGGCCACAAAGCGGCGCAGAAGCGCCGCACTCCAAGGCGCCTGCGGCGCACAGCTTTGCGGTCAGGCGGTTTTTTTGATGGGGAGCGGGCTGTTCTTATCGGATCCGGATGGAGGATCTTTATCCAGCGGCGCCTTTGCGGGTGAAGCCGGTGAGGAGTAGATGCTGCGCATGGAGCCGCTCATCATCTGTTCATAACTGTTGCCATAACAAGGAATCACGGGTTCGGAGCCCTTAATGAAGTACTCCAATTCGCGTGCCAGGCAATGGTCCGTTGCCAGAAGCCCGGTTGTCGGATCAATTTCGACCTGGGAGATGCCCTCCGGCACCGGGAACTCTTCCCCCGCCAGGGGCCTCAACTTCGCAGCCCGCTTCATGAAAGAAGCCCAGATGGGCAAGGCGGATTGGGAGCCGGAGAGGTTCAATTCGCGGTTATCATCGAATCCGACCCAAACGATACACAGCAGGTCTGGAGTGTAGCCTGCGAACCAACCGTCACGTGAAGTGCCGGTTTTCCCCGCGGCCGGCAAGCTGAAACCGGCGGTCCTCACTCCCGCGCCGGTGCCTTCATTCATGACCGACTGCAGCAGGGAAGTGAGCATGAAGGAAACCTGCGGCGACAGGACGCGCTTCGGGATGTTTTCGGGAGAGAAGATCGGATCGCCCTTTTCATCGAGGACGGTGCGTAGCGGCATCAGATCCGAAAGCATGCCGTCGTTCGCAAATGCGGTATAGGCGCGCACCATCTCGAGCGGGGTCACCTCGAAGGCGCCGATCGCCATGGCCGGATAGGGCTTGATCGCCTCGTTGAGCCCGAGGCGATGAGCGAGGTCCGAAATCCTGGCGTAGCCCACCTTTTCAGCAAACTTGATGGTGGCAATGTTCAGAGATTTCGTGATCGCAAATCGCAGGGTCACCTGGCCGAAGTACTCATCCTTGAAATTCCTCGGTTCATAGGCCAGGTTTTCAAACTCGAATCGGGTGGGCTCATCCAACGCCAGCGACGCAGCAGTCAACGGCGTCGCGCTGCCCTGGGCCGTCTCCAGCGCTGCGGCATAAACGAAGGGTTTAAAGATGCTTCCGGGCTGCCTTTTCGACTGCGTAATGCGATTGAATTGGCTGACGCCGTAGTTCCTGCCGCCCACCATTGCGAGCACTTCGCCGTTTCTGGGATCCACTGCGATCAGACTTGCCTGCACGGTGCCCCGGGGGATGCCCCTCTTGCCTTTGGCAAAGTGCTCGTCCAATTTCACCATTTCGTCGCGCACCGATTCAAAAGCAACCTGCTGCAGATCCATGTCGAGGGGCGTGTAAACCTTAAATTTGGAGCGTACGAGAGCCAGGTCGCCAAACTGCTCGACCAGGATGTCCTGGAGGTAATCGACGAAGTAGGGGGCGTCGGAGTAGTTCATGATGTTGGCCGGTTTCACCCCCAGCGGTTGCACCTTGGCCTCGTCGCCCTGCTGGGGCAGGATCATTCCGTACTCTGCCATGAGATCGATCACCAGATCGCGGCGCTGCCTGGCTCGCTCCGGGTAGCGCAGCGGGGTGTAGCGATTGGGCGCGGTGATAATACCCGCAAGAGTGGCGGCTTCCGGCAGGTTGATGTCGGCAACGCTCTTGTCAAAAAAGGCTTCTGCTGCCTCGCCGAATCCTACAATGCTGAATGACCCGTGCTGACCCAGGTACACCTCGTTGGCGTAAAGCTCGAAAATCTCCTGCTTGGACAGACGCTGCTCGAGCAGGATCGACATATAGGCGTCCGTCAGCTTGCGCCGCCAGGTGCGCTCCTGAGTCAGAAAGTAGTTTTTGACAAATTGCTGGGTGAGCGTGCTGGCCCCCTGCACCTTGTCGCCGGCACGGATGTCAGTGATGAGTGCTCCCAGGATGCGGACGGGGTCGACTCCACTGTGGCTGAAAAACCGGCGGTCTTCCGAAGCCAAGACGGCATCGATCAAGACTTTGGGGAGATCGCTGTAGGAGACGTAGCGGCGCTTTTCGCGATTCTTGTTAATGATGTTACTGATGAGTGCCGGTCTCAGAGAGAAACGCTCGAGGCTCTGGCCGGAGGATGTCTCGACGATGGCCTGAATCCTGTTGCCGATCCATTCGATTCGTACCACCCGGCCGGCATCCTCTGGTTGCGAGGGATCATTTTGGACGACAATCTGGTTTTTCTTGCTGTCCACCTGGAACGCTGCGAGCGTCGCGGCGCCGGAGGGGTCACGTTCCACATATCCCAGGCGCCGCAACTGGGTCAGGAAATCCTGCAGGGCAATGGCTTTTCCCGGGAACACGGTTTTAGGAGCGGAGTATATCTCGGTTTCCACGCTCTCATAGCGCTTGCCGAGCTTTGCATCAATCATCCTGTCAAAGACATAGTAATAGTAGATCAGCACGGCAGCGACGATGATGGCCGGAATGCTCGCCAGAACTGCAGCGATCTTCAGCAACCTCCAGAAAGAGAATCCGCCGGTGCGACCGGTCTTGCGAGATTTTGGATTGCCCATAGTTCGTTGGAGCCAGGATTGTGCCGCTTTGGTTGAAAGCTGTCAGATATCAGCCTTCAGCTCTCAGCCGCCGAGCCATGCGGGCTGAAAGCCGACGGCATGGACTAACCCGGATGGATTCCTCGATGGCACAATCCTCATTTGGTTCCGGCTCGTCCGGGTTCGAATATAAATTTCGACAATCAATGAACCCGTCAATTATAGCAGAGAGGTCAGATCGGGGAAACGGCATGCGATTCGCTGGATTTTGCAGATTGTTGCCTGTAGTCTTAAAGGTGAACCGCGATAACGCGGTGTCAGGCGACGGGGCAGGTTTGATGGCGGACACACGCTACTCCAGACAGATTCTTTTTTCGGGCATAGGGGCCGAAGGGCAGAAAATGCTCGAACGCAGCCGCGTTCTCCTGGTCGGCTGCGGAGGGCTGGGAAGCGTGATGGCCGAGATCCTGACCCGGGCCGGAGTGGGCCGCCTCACCATAGCGGATCGTGACTTCATCGAAGATTCGAATCTGCAGCGCCAGTCGCTGTACACGGAGGCGGACTGCCGTGCCGGTTTGCCCAAGGCGGCGGCTGCGGTGAGGCATCTGTCCGCGATCAACAGCCGGATCGAACTGGTTCCTGAAATCCTGGATGTCGATGCCGGTTCGATCGCCACACTCGTGCCGGGGCAAGACCTGATCATGGACGGCACGGACAACTTTGAAACACGCTTCCTGCTGAATGATGCCAGTTTGAAGTGGCATGTCCCCTGGGTGTACGGGGCATGCGTCGGCGCCTACGGGATGTGTCTGGCCTTCGTTCCGGACCGCACGCCCTGCCTGCGTTGCGTGCTGGAGCAGCTTCCGCCTCCCGGCAGTTCCCCTACTTGCGACACCGCGGGCGTAATCGGACCCATTGTCCATCTCGTGGCGGCTCTCGAGGCGGCGGAGGCGCTCAAGATCCTGACCGGCCAGCTCGAACGGCTGAACGGCAAACTCATGAGCGTCGATCTTTGGGAGAACCAGATCTGGAACCTGAACCTGGCACAGATGCCGCGTGATCCCGGCTGTCCGGCATGCGGCCAGAGAGTATTCGAGTTTTTGGAAGGAAAACACGAGGGGCGCACGCAGTCGCTGTGCGGACGCGATGCGGTCCAGGTCTATCGCAGCACTCCCAGTCCCGTGGATCTGACGACGATAGCCGAACGGCTGGCTCCGCTGGGACAGGTGACCTGCAACGAATTCCTGCTGCGGGCCAGCCTGGACCGGTTCGAGATCGCCCTGTTCCGCGACGGCCGCGCGATCGTGCGCGGCACGCAGGATGTCGACGAAGCGAAGCGAATTTATGCAAAGTTCATCGGCAGCTGATGCAGGCTGCCGTATATTTCGCAAAGGGTAAGAGCCTATGAAGCGAAAGGTGCTGATGTCGGTGTTCGCTCTGCTCCTCGGGAGCCAACTCTCAGTGCAGGGACAAGAGGAAGAGAAGATCAAAAAGCTTTTTCAGGATGCCATCCAGGCCTTGGGCGGCGATACCTACCTCAAGACAACCGACATGATGTCGGAAGGGAACTATTTTCGGTTTGATCGCGAAAGAAATACTCTCGGGCTTGAGAAGTTCAATGACTATACCAAGCTCCCGGACAAGAGCCGCTACGAGCTGGGAAACCGGAAGAATGAGCGTGACGTCACCGTTTTCAACCTGGGGAAAAACGAGGGCTGGATTCTCGAGGGTCAAAAGGAAACCCGCGCCGCGACTGATGAGGAGATGCAGGAATTCAAGAAAAGTGTAAAACACAGCATCGAGACGATATTTCGGTATCGTTATCAGGATCCGGAGAACAAGTGTTTTTACCTGGGGCCCTCCGATGCCGATGTGCAACTCGAAATGGTCAAGCTCATCGATCCGGAGAACGACGAGGTCACCATATACTTCAGCCGCATGAGCAAGCTGCCGGCCAAGCTTGAATATCAGGTGATCGACAAGCGCGGGAACCGTTACCGGGAGACTGTGGAATTCAGTCAATGGCACATGATTCAGGGTGTCAACACGGCGCTGCGCATCGACACCTTCCTGAACGGCCGCCCGGCCGCCCAACAGTTTATTCTCAAAATCACTTATAACAACAACCTTCAGGACAGCTTCTTCGCCAAGCCGGTACCCCCGAAATGAAGTGCTCTGTATATGGCGAAAAGGGGACATTCCGGAACGGCGCTTAGATAAGGATTTCAATTGGGACCCTGAAGGGTCCAGCAGCAAAGCGCAGGGCGCAAGCTGCGTCGCCCTTTCAGGGCTGGTTTCCCGGATGTCATTATCCCAGGGCTTACGCCCTGGGCTTCGCTGCCCCGCCCCTTCGGGGCTTAATGACCTGATTTAGCGGAACCAACAGGTGATTGGGGGGCAGTCTTGACAAAGCGCTATTTGGGCATTCCCCGTTTCCCGGCCTGGCACTCAAATGCCTAATGCAAACCGGAAAGGCGGAATGCCCCCTTTACGGTCTCGGGGGATTATGCGGATTTATGACATCTCACAGACGATTGCTGGCGGGATCGCGGTCTGGCCGGGGGACCAGAGGTTCCGGAGCCGCTGGACGATGCGGATCAAGGATGGAAACTCGTGCAACGTTTCCGCCGTTACCATGAGTGTCCACACCGGGACGCATCTCGATGCCCCATATCACTTCAACGATGAGGGGCTGGATGCAGGCAGTGTCCCCTTGCACCACTGTCTCGGACGGGTGCGGGTATTCGCGGTGCCGTCAGAACAGGCAACCATCTCCTCCGCTTTCCTCGAACGCCTCGATTGGCATGGCGTGGAGCGGGCCCTGTTTCGAACGCGCGCCAGCGATCTGTCAGAGGACCGGTTTTGCCGTGAATTTGTTCATCTGACCTGTGACGGAGCTGAGTTCCTTGCCGGGCGATCCCTGCTGTTGGTCGGCACTGACGCACCGTCGGTCGAGGATTTTGCCAGCAAGACCCTCTCCTGCCATAAAATCCTTGCGGCGCAGGGGATCGCCATTCTGGAGGGAGTGCGTTTGGCAGAGGTGCCGCCAGGCGACTACGAATTGATCTGCCTGCCTCTCAAGTTTGCCGGCCTGGAAGGCTCGCCGGTGCGCGCAGTGCTGCGCCGCCCGGAATGAAACCGGCACGACAGCAGATCCGCAAGCGTCAAACGGCCTTTGGGACTGCGAGGATCGTGTCCAGTTCGGGGAGGGTGCAGATTCGGTGCCTCTTTCGGTCCCGCGCAATGCGGTCCGCGAGCGCGGCATGGATAGCGTGACCGGCTTTTTCCGCGTAAAGATGTCCGACAATCGGGCGGCCGATCAATGAGATGTCTCCCAGCAGATCCAGCATCTTGTGCCGGACAAATTCATCGGGGAAGCGCAGTTCGCAGTTAACGATGCCGGAATCGTCAAGCACTACGGCATTTTCCAGTGAACCGCCGCGAATCAGTCCGCTGCGGCGCAGGTATTCGACGTCGGAGATGAAGCCGAACGTGCGCGCCGGTCCGATCTCGGAAAAGTATGATTCCGGCGTCAGCTCCAGATCGATCTGCTGCCGCCCGATCGCACTGTGCTCGAAGTTAATGATATAGGTTGCCTTTTGGATCGGAGCAGGATAAACACCGGCCACTTTGTCCTCGTGGCACACCTCGATGGGCTCCTGGATGACAAGGTATTCGCGCAATTCGCTCTGTTCCCGGATGCCTGCCTTCCGGATCTCCTTCATGAAAATCTCCCCGCTCCCGTCCATGATCGGGACCTCCATGGAGTTGAGATCGACGAAGAGATTGTCGATGCCGAGGCCATAAAGAGTCGACAGAAGGTGCTCGACCGTGGAAATCATGACCCCTTTTTTCATCAACGTTGTGGCATAACTCACCCTTGCCACGTGGGCTCGGGTCGCCTCGATCTCGAAATTCCTCAGGTCTGTGCGCCGGAATACGATCCCGGTGTTTTCAGGCGCTGGAACGAGTTCGAGACGAACGGAATATCCGGTGTGGAGTCCGATGCCATCGAAGCGCAGCCGGTCACTTAGAGTCCGCTGGTGTTTGAACATGTACCACGTGTCCTTCGCTGAAATTTGCAGTGGTTCATTAATGCCTATCCAACATGAGTTTGGCCATGAAAACATCGTTAAAGCAACTTCTGTGCCGCCGTCCCCCCGGGGACTACGAATCAGTTGTAACAGATTTTAAACGTGACAGTTACCTTATCAAGTTTTTCCAGCCGTCTTCGAACGCAGAATCGTTCTGTTGCATATTTGACACAAACCCGAAAGGCTGGGGACATCTTGATTTTCATGAGGATAAGGAGAGATTGGCGCCGATCTTGATGACCTTCAGAGAGCCATTACAGCCCGATCCCTGCATATTTCCTGGTTTAGATATTTTGTGTATTTCGTGGTTTAATAAATCGGTCCGGGAGGGCCCATGCCCCGCCCACGGATACGGTTGGTGCTCTTCCGCGTCGCAAGAAGCATTTCGACTCTTATTGCATGGATGATTCGGGCTAGATACGTATGAACCACATTGTTGACTCCATTCCCCTTGGAGGGATCGTGACCGTGCGCGACCGCTTGCTCGAACGACAGGCATCCGGTCACAAGGTATTTCGATTCGAGTCCGGCGATCCGTCGTTTTCGGTTCCGGAGCATATCCGGGATGCCATCAAGCGGGCGCTGGATGGCGATCAGACTCATTACACACCAAGCGTCGGTATCAAGCCGTTGCGCGAGGCGGTATATCGCAAGCTCACAGTGGAAAATCGCGTTCCAGTAAAAGGTCCGGCGCATGTGCTGATTACGAACGGCGCCATGAACGCCCTGTACGTGACTTTTCGTGCCCTTGCTCGTCCTGGGGATGAGATCCTCATGCCGGATCCGACCTGGACGGAGACTGCCGACAACGTCACCCTCGCCGGGGGCGTACCCACGCGCTATGCCCTCGACACGCGCCACGGGGCCTGCTACGTCTCGGCTGCCGTGGAGGCTGCTATCACCCCCCGCACGCGTGCCGTTGTGGTCAATTCGCCTCACAATCCGACAGGCATCGTGGCGGATCGGCAGACGCTTGCAGAAATCGTCGGGATCGCGGCCCGCCACGGTTTGTGGGTAGTGAGTGATGAAGCTTACGAACACGTCCTGTTCGACGGCCGCGCTCATGTCAGCTGCGCATCCCTGGGCTATGACCGGGTGATCAGCATTTTTTCCATGTCCAAGAGCTACGCGATGAGCGGGCTGCGCCTGGGCTACCTGGCATGCAATGATGATCGTCTGATCGAGCGGATGGGGAAGCTCCTGCGCAGCACCATCAACGGTGTGAATTCAGCCACGCAGCATGGCGCCATTGCGGCACTGCAGGGTCCGCAGGATGCGACCCGCGCAATGGCCGCGGAGTATGAGAAGCGGCGCGATGCCTTGTGGCACGGACTGCGGGACGTCGCCACGCTGCACCCGCTCAAGCCGCAGGGTGCTTTTTACCTGTGGGCCCGGATTGACGAGAGCTGGCCCGGTTATGCACAGCGCACCGGCGGGTGGGCCATGACGGACTTTCTGATTGACAAGGCCGGGATCGGCAGCGCGCCGGGGGAGGTTTTCGGGCCCGCAGGGGCGGGGCACATCCGTTTTGCCTTCTCGTGCGCCACAGACCAGGTAGTCGAAGGCGCGGCTCTCCTGAAGAGCATTCTGGGCTAGCCTCTGTCGCGAGATTCGGCTGCAGAATGTGCCGGCCGAGCCCCGGAGGGGCGGAAAGATAATAGCCGGGGGCGCAAGCCCCCGGATAGGATGTTGTATATGATAAGCCCCGGCAGGGGCGAAAGATCTTTATCCACAACCATTTTCTGTCGCCCCTCCAGGGCTCCGCGTCGATTTCTGGCCTAACCCCGGGCTTGCGCCCGGGGCTATTATCTTTCCGCCCCGCTGGGGCTCGCCTGCTGGCCGAACGAGTTTCGCGACAGGAACTAGGCTAGCGGGATGGCCGTTGCCGAAAGGGATTGCTTGTGATACTAATATAGTTTGGCGAAGGTTCAGGCAGATGAGGACCAAGTTTCAGGAATGCTATGGCTGGTTTTGGCGACTGGCGGCTGCGGGCCGCCGGGGATGTTCGCTGCCAGTCTCCTGAAACCGGGCTGTAACAGGATCAAGCGAGAGGACGCCGTGAACAGGGCAGATCGTTCACGGCTTTTTTGTTTTATGGCCAAGAGCTGGACCGCCGGTATCCTTGGGTGAGGCGCCAGGCCGGGAAGGACGGCATGATTTATCCGCCATTGGAAGAGATCCAAAGACTCTCCGGGTATGGGAGCGTAATACCGGTGCACAAGGATATCCTGGGAGATCTGTTGACCCCTGCTGCCGCCTTCTTGCGCGTTGCCCACGGAAGAAACCGGGTGTTCCTTCTTGAGAGTGTCGAAGGGGGCGAGCGGCTGGCCAGGTACTCCTTCATCGGCTGGGACCCGTTCCTCGTCATCCGCGGCAAGGACGGGGAACTCACGACGGAGGAAATCGGGGAGATTTCCGGCGAGCAAGCCAAACCGTTCGATAAAATGCGCGCGATATCGCGGTTGTACCAGTCCGTGCCCATGCCCGGCCTGCCGCCGTTCCTTGCGGGCGGCGTCGGCTACTTCAGCTATGACCTCGTGCGTCAGTTCGAAAAGCTTCCCTCGCTGGCGGCGGATGATCTGGGATTGGACGACTTCCATGTCATGTATTTCTCGACGATTCTGGCCTTTGATCATCTCCGCCACAGGATACACATTGTCGCCAACATCCTGACGCCGCGCGGATCGCAGGACCTGCAGACCAAGTATCGCGACGCTCTCCTGCGCATTGAGCAGGTCGAGAAGCGCCTCACGGCGCCCATCTCCCTGCCCGCCCCGACGGCAAGCGCCGCAATCTCCGAACCGGCCTCGAACCTTGCTGAGGCCCGATATTATGCCAACGTCGAAAAGGCCAAAGCGTACATTACAGCGGGTGACATCTTCCAGGTAGTGCTGTCGCAGCGCTTCTCCATGAAGATCGCATGCGATCCGTTTGACATTTATCGCGCGCTGCGCTTTATCAATCCGTCCCCCTACATGTTTTTCCTGCGCATGGACAAGTTGAGCCTGGTCGGCGCCTCGCCTGAAATGCTGGTGAAGGTGCGCGGCCGGCGCGTGGAATACGGACCGATTGCCGGCACGCGCCCCCGGGGAGCGACGCACGAGGAAGATGAAGCACTCGCCCGCGAGCTGCGGGCTGATGCCAAGGAGTGCGCCGAGCACGTGATGCTTGTGGATCTGGGACGCAACGATCTCGGCCGGGTGTGCGAGTATGGCAGCGTCAAAGTCACCGACCTGATGCGTGTCGAGAAGTACAGCCATGTGATGCACCTGGTCAGCAGTGTGGAAGGCAATCTGCGGGGCGACATGGACTGCTTTCACGCGCTGGAAGCCTGCCTTCCCGCGGGTACGGTCTCAGGCGCCCCCAAAGTGCGTGCCATGGAGATCATCGAGGAGCTGGAACCGTGCCGCAGGGGCATTTATGGCGGTGCGATCGGCTATGCGGATTTCTCGGGCAACCTGGACACCTGCATTGCACTCCGGACCCTCATTGTCAAAGACGGGATGGCCTACATCCAGGCCGGCGGAGGCATTGTTGCCGATTCGGATCCGGAACGCGAACGGGAGGAATCCATGAACAAGGCGCGCGCCCTGCTGCGCGCCATTGACTTTGCGCACGAGGGGTTGCGCTGATGCAGGTGGCGTGGCGTGCCGCGTCTGGAAAAACGGCGGTCCTATGATTCTTGTCATCGACAATTACGACTCCTTTACCTTCAATCTTGTCCAATATCTGGGCGAGCTGGGCCAGCACCTGACCGTGGTGCGCAATGACGCCATCACCACCGCCGACATCGCGCGTCTCGCGCCGTCCGCCATCCTGGTCTCCCCGGGGCCGGGCCGCCCGGAAAACGCCGGGATCATCGTGGAGGCCATCCGCACGTTTGCGGGGCGTGTGCCGATCCTGGGAGTCTGTCTGGGCCATCAGGCGCTGGGCGCTGCTTTTGGAGGACGAGTGGTTCCCGCGCCCGCTATCATGCACGGTAAAACCAGCGAGATCATCCACGACGGCCGGACCATTTTCGCCGGCCTTAGAAACCCATTTCCCGCCACGCGGTATCACTCCCTGGTTGTGGCGGCGCAAGGCCTGCCCGACTGTCTCGAGATCTCGGCGCGCACTGCGGACGGGAGTATCATGGGATTGCGGCATCGTGCGTTCGCCGTTGAGGGAGTTCAGTTTCACCCCGAATCGATCCTGACCGAAGGGGGCATGAAGCTGTTGAGGAATTTCCTTTCTTTGAGGGAACGGAGCACTGCAGAAGATTCCAGGCAGGCGGAAAGGCGTGCATCGGGTGAACAGCCATGACGACTACTGCTGCAAATTACACACTGCCGGTTGAACTCAAGGGGACGATTCTGGACAAAATCCTGACCGCCAGACTTCCCGAAGTGGAGGAGGCGAAAAGGAAGCTTCCTGCGGAGTCGATCCGGATGGTGCTCGACCGGGCGCCCCGGATCCGGTCACTAAAACGAGTCCTGACGAAACGCCCGGGCATTATCGCCGAGATCAAGCGATGCTCTCCTTCGGCCGGCATTCTGCGGGCGGACTTCGATCCGGCGGCCATTGCAGGCGAGTATCAGCAGGGAGGGGCAGCGGCGATCTCGGTCGTCACGGAGGCCAGTTTTTTCGGGGGCCGACTGGAGACTCTTGCCGGCCTGCGCTGGCAGACCGAGCTGCCTCTCCTGCGCAAGGATTTTATCGTCGATTCCTATCAGATACTGGAGGCGCGGCATGCCGGCGCCGATGCCGTTCTCCTGATCGCTGCGCTGCTGGACGGGTTCGCCCTCGGAGAGTTGCGCGGCTGTGCTGAGGAACTGGGCATGGATGCCCTCGTGGAGGTGCGCTCCGAGCATGAGCTGCAGCGTGCTTTGGCGGCGGGTTCCTCCGTAATCGGAGTGAACAGCCGTGATCTGAGAACTTTCGAAGTCTCTCTTGAGGTGAGCCTGCGCCTGGCCTCCGGCTTGCCGGGTGACGTTCTGGCGATAGCGGAAAGCGGCATATGCTCGGCCGAAGATGTCCGCCGGCTGGCCCGTGCCGGCTATCGAGGCTTCCTAGTCGGGACGACTCTGATGCGGGCGGCGTCGCCTAGGGCCGCGCTTGCCGAGCTGGCTGCGTCCCTCGGGAAGGCGGCATAAAAGGAACAGCGAACCGCAAAGACCTTGAAGACCTCGAAGAATCTGGGGGAATTTTCAGGAATCGATTCAGCTCTGGATTCGCAACTCCATGATCGGCATATGGCTGATAGGCGCTCAAATAAGGAGTCTAATGTTGACCCTGAAAGAGTCCAGCAGGCAAGCGCAGGGCGTAAGCCCTGGGAATGGCCGCAGAGTAGGGAATCAGCCCTGAAAGGGCGGAGCTGCCAATTCCGCCCCTTCAGGGCTGGTCTCGCGGATGTTCAGGATCCCAGGGCTAACGCCCTGGGCTTGCCTGCCCCGCCCCTTTGGGGCTTAAGCGCTTGATCCGGAGGCACCGGCAGGTGATTGCCGTTACTTTTAAATAGGCGTCATTCCTATATGGCAGGTATTCATGAGGTATAGAGTGAAGGTCTGCGGGATCACGAGCTACCAGGATGCCGTGCTAGCGCTGGACCTGGGTGCGGATGCCCTCGGATTCAATTTCTATTCGGGCAGCCCGCGCTTCCTCGGATTTGCGGCGGCTCGTGACATTACACGCCGCCTGCCGCCTCTGGCTACTACCGTCGGTGTATTTGTCAACGTGGCTGACCCGGCCGAAGTCGATGCAGGCGCGCGCGCTGCCTGCGTACAGGTACTGCAACTCCACGGCGATGAATCAGCCGACTATTGCCGCCGGCTCGGCTCATGGCCGCTGATCAAGGCAGTGCGCATCGACAAGGATTGGACCGAGGAGAGTCTGGCCGGCTATGCCGTACACGCGTTTCTTTTTGATTCCGGGAGCGACCGGCAGTTCGGCGGGACCGGAAAGACCTTCGATTGGTCGCTGGCGCGGGGGTTCCGTAAGGAACCGAAGATTATTCTCGCAGGCGGGCTCAATTCGGCCAATGTGGCCGACGCCATCCGGACCGTGCAACCATACGGGGTGGATGTCTGCAGCGGCGTTGAGAGCAGTCCGGGGAAAAAAGACGCTGTGAAAATGGCTGCCTTCATGAACGAGGTTCTGCATGCAAGCAGGCAATCGTAGTCCTGACTCAACGGTACTGCCCGATGAAAGCGGCCACTTTGGCCCGTTCGGCGGCAGGTTTGTTCCGGAGACCCTGATGGGGCCGCTTCTGGAACTGGAGGCTGCGTACCGGGAGGCACGTCTGGATCCCTCCTTCCAGTCCGAGTTGGCTGATCTGCTGCACAACTACTCGGGCCGTCCGACGGCGTTAACCCGCGCCCGCCGTCTGGAAGGCCAACTGGGGCGCTGCCGGATCTATCTCAAGCGCGAGGATCTGAACCACACCGGGGCGCACAAGATCAACAATGCGCTGGGGCAAATCCTACTTGCCCGGCGTATGGGCAAACGGCGCATCATCGCTGAAACCGGCGCAGGCCAGCATGGGGTGGCGACCGCGACCGCGGCCGCCCTTTTCGGCATGGAGTGCGAAATCTACATGGGAACCGAAGACATGCGCCGGCAATCGCTGAATGTCTTCCGCATGCGCTTGCTGGGCGCCAAGGTCACCCCCGTCGATGCCGGCAGCCGGACGTTGAAGGATGCCATCAACGAAGCGATGCGCGACTGGGTGACGAACGTCGAGAGCACCCACTATCTCCTTGGGTCAGCCCTGGGAGCGCATCCTTACCCCTGGTTAGTGCGGGAGTTTCAATCGGTGATCGGCCGGGAAACGCGCGCCCAGATTCTGGATTGCGAGCGGCGCCTTCCCGGTCTCCTGATCGCCTGCGTCGGCGGCGGCAGCAATGCCATCGGGTTCTTCCACGACTTTCTTGCCGATCCGGAGGTCCGCATGATCGGCGTGGAAGCGGGTGGGCGCGGCCCCGCCCTGGGTGAGCACGCTGCACGATTTGCCGGCGGCAGACAGGGTGTGCTGCAGGGAAGCCTGAGCTATGTCCTGCAGGATGATGACGGCCAGATCGCAGGCACGCATTCGGTCTCGGCGGGCCTGGATTATCCGGCGGTCGGCCCCGAACACTCATTCCTCCACGAACAGGGGCGCGTAAAGTACACTTCAGTTTCCGATCAGGATGCCCTGGAGGCCTTCCAGCTGCTGAGCCGGCTCGAGGGCATTATCCCGGCTCTCGAAAGCGCGCATGCCGTGGCGGAGATGATCCGGATGGCTCCCGGCCTGGACCGCGACACCCTGGTCGTGATCAACCTCTCGGGACGCGGGGACAAGGACGTGAACCAGGTTTCCGATATTCTCGACGGATCCACAGCAGGTCGGGAAAATGAGCCGCCTCTATGAACCACGAAATACACGAAATACACGAAATGACCGAATCAGGGAACAAATGGGGATAGGAGTGAAATAATCCTTCGCTCGTCATGCACATTTTTTTGTGTATTTCGTGTATTTTGTGGTTTTTATTTTGCCTGCTGCGGGCGATCGATTGAAATCATAGCCTGGTTTGGAGAAAACCATGTTCGGAGCAATCGCGAGAACTTTTGAGCGGCTGAAGCAACGTGGCGAAAAAGCCTTCATTCCGTTCATTACCGCAGGTGATCCTGACCTTGAAACGACGATCCGCCTAGTCCCGGAACTCGAACACTCCGGTTCCCACATTGTAGAGCTGGGCATTCCGTTTTCCGATCCGGTTGCCGACGGACCGACGATACAGAGATCTTCCGAACGCGCTCTGCGCCATGGTTATCGAATGGCTGATTATCTGAGGGCGGTGGAATCGATCCGGCATCAGACAGCCATCCCGTTGGTTCTTTTCAGCTACTTCAATCCGATTTTGCAGTACGGGGTGGAAATCCTGGCGCGCGATGCGCGCGCAGCGGGCGTGGACGGTGTTCTGGTGACCGACCTGACGCCGGAGGAGGGGCAAGATTACTGCGCCTGCCTCGGGCATCATGGCCTGGATCCCATATTCCTGGTGGCGCCTACCAGCAGCGCGGAAAGGATCAGCCGGATCGCGGACTGCTGCCGCGGCTTTATGTACGTGGTGTCGCGTACCGGTGTGACCGGTGCCCGGGACGCGCTTTCCGATGCCGTGGTTCCTACATTGCGCAGGGTGCGGGAATGTACGCAGCTCCCGGTCGCGGTCGGTTTTGGAATATCGCGACCGGATCAGGTGCAGGCAGTATGGGAAATTGCCGACGGCGTGGTAGTCGGAAGCGCACTGGTCGCCCAAGTCGAGAAATGCGCGGGAGCGCCGGACCTGGTTGCGCGCGCGGGTGATTTCTGCCGCTGGCTCCTCCACGCGCAGCCCGACTAAAATCGCTCACGCAGACAGAACTTATCGCACCCGGTTTTCGTAGCTAACTTCTGTAGCGAGACTCGGCTGTAGCATGTGCCGGCCTAGCCTCCGAACTTCTGTCGCAAAACTTGGCCGCAGAATATGCCGGCCGAGCCCCGGAGGGGCGGAAAGATAATAGCCGGGGGCGCAAGCCCCCGGATAGGATGTTTCATGTATGAGCCCCGGCAGGGGCGAAAGATCTTTGTCCAAAGCCTCTTTCTGTCGCCCCGCTGGGGCTTGGCGCTGATTTCGGGCCTAACCCCGGGCTTGCGCCCGGGGCTATTCTCTCTCCGCCCCTCCGGGGCTGGTTGGTGGGCGGAGCGGGTTTCACGACAGAAACCGGCTATTGGTGCAAATAAATCCTGAGAGGGAACGGGACCTATGGATCTCCTGATCAACGACCTGAGGTTTGGCGCGAGACTGTTATGGAAGAACAAAGGCTTTGCCGCAACCGCCATTGCGACGCTTGCTATATGCATCGGGGTCAACACGGCAATATTCAGCGTGGTGCACTCTGTGGTGCTGAGGCCTTTGCCGTTTCCTGAATCGGACCGGGTCCTGCTGATGTACAACAGCTACCCCGGCGCAGGGGTGGAGCGAGCCTCGAACGGTGTCCCCGACTATTACGACCGCCTCCGGGGGGTGACCGCATTTGAGGAGCAGGCGCTCTACAACGATCCGAACCTTACGATCGGTTCAGCGGGATCGGTCCAGCAGGTCCGCGGCATGGGCGTGACACCGTCATTTTTCCGGCTGCTGCGCGTCAAACCCCGGCTGGGAAGAATTTTCACCGAAGAGGAGGGGGAAATCGGGAAGCAGCGCAAAGCCATTCTGAGCTATGCGCTCTGGCAGGAACTGTACGGTGGCGACGAGTCGGTCCTCGGCAAAGACATCCGCATCTACGGCAACCCATACACCATTGTCGGTGTATTGCCCAAGGGCTTTGCCTTTCTCGATCCGCGAGTACGCCTGTACCGGCCGCTGGCCTTTACAGCTGAGCAAAAATCCGACCAGAGCCGGCACAACAACAGCTGGGAAATGATCGGCCGGTTGAAACCGGGGGCCACGCAAGGGCAGGCTCAGGCACAGATCGATGCCATTAATGCAGCCAACATGGCGAGGTTGCCCCAATTCAAGGAGATCCTCACTAATGCCCGGTTCTGTGCTCGGGCGGTACCCCTTCAGGATGAGGTGATAAAGCCGATCCGGAAGACCCTCTACCTGCTCTGGGGCGGGGCCGCATTCGTGCTTTTGATCGGGATCATCAACATAGCCAACCTGGCTGTAGCCCGCGGGAGCGTGCGGCTGAGGGAGCTGGCGACACGCTTTGCCCTGGGGGCGGGGCGGTGGCGGATTACGCGCCAGCTGCTGACGGAGAGCCTCCTGATGACGGCAGGCGGTGCTGCCGTGGGTCTGCTGCTCGGATACTGGGGGCTCGGCTTGTTGAGACTCCTGCATATCGAGCGCATACCGAGGGGTGCCGAGATCGGCCTGGACGGAACCGTGGTGCTCTATATCCTGGGACTGTCTCTGCTGGCTGCGGTTGCCATCGGAGTTATCCCTCTGGTCCAGGGGCTCCGGGTAAACCTGATCTCGGTGTTTCGTGAGGACGTGCGCACGGGTACCGGCGGGCACGGCGCACGGGTGCTGCGCAATGGACTGGTGGTTGCCCAGGTTGCGTTCGCCCTAGTCCTGCTTATGGGTGCCGGCTTGCTCAGTGCCAGCTTCCGGCAGGTGCTGGCGATCCGTCCCGGCTTCGTCCCCGAGCAGGTGGTGACCGGGTCGGTGGCCCTGCCCTCCGCCCGATATCGGGATGAATCGGCACTGCGCTCCTTTACGCAGAGGTCTCTGGAAAAGATCCGCGCGCTCCCCGGAGTCCTCGAGGCCGGCGTCACGGACACGATACCTTTCGGCAGTGATTTCAGCGACAGCGTAATTCTCGCCGAGGGCTACATAATGAAGCCGGGAGAATCCCTCATTACCGGGGACAATATGTCTGTCACGCCAGGGTATTTCCAGGCAATGAAAGTGCCGCTGAGGGAAGGGCGCTTCTTCGATGAGCGCGACACGCCCGATTCCCCTCGGGTGATCGTTATCGACGAGCGGTTGGCGCGGAAGTTCTTCCCGGGCACGAGCGCTGTGGGCAGGCGGATGTGGCGCCCCACCAACGTGGAAGCCCTCCAGAATCCGGAAAAAGGCGCGGAGTATTTTACGGTGGTCGGCGCGGTGGGGAGCGTTAAACTGCGTGCCCTGGTGGATGCAGAAGAAAGGATCGGCAGCTATTATTTCCCGTATTCCCAAAACCCGGATTCGGGGATCTCCTTCGCGGTCAGGACCGCAGCCGATCCGGAGTCCGTCAAGGCCGGGATGCGCAAGGTGGTCAACGAGGTCGATCCCGAACTCCCCTTTTTCGATGCCTTGACCATGCAGGAGAGGATTGACGACTCGCTCACCAACCGGCGCTCTCCCATGCTGTTGTCTCTATGCTTCGGCGCGGTCGCCCTTTTCCTGGCGGGTGTGGGCATCTACGGTGTGCTGGCCTACCTGGTCGCACAACGCACAAAAGAAATCGGCATCCGCATGGCGCTCGGGAGCGATCCGGGGCGAATCTTCAAGCTGGTTTTCCGAGAAGGCGTGGGAATTGTCGCGTTCGGATTTGTGCTGGGCGTATTGTGTTCCTGGGTGCTGGGCCGTTATATGGAGAGCGTTCTCTACGGTGTGCGGCCGCTGGATCCGGTGGTCATGGCATTGGTGAGCCTGACATTGATTGCCGTCGCCCTGATGGCCACAACGCTCCCCGCCTGGCGGGCGACCCGGGTGGACCCCATCATCGCCCTCCGCCAGGAGTAGCCGAGCATTTCGGTGCATGGCTGGATTAGTATTTAGTCAGGAGTGCCCCCAAACCTGCCGTGCGCCGAAGGCCTTGGAGTGCGGCGATGCATCGCCGTATTGGCACATAGATCGCGCCCGGCAGACCGAGACAAGGCGGCGCAAGAACACCGCATTCCAAAATACAGCGATGCTTCGCCGCTTTTACTTGCGGGCAATTCAGGAGATTTCCGAGAGGATCCGATTGAGCCGTTCTTCGTAAGTTTCGCCCGTGGCAGCCGCGAAATCGCGGAGCCATTGACGGATGTTGGGCAGCTCGGCAGCCGGATTTTTCAGCAGAATGTTTTTAACGTCCTCGAGGTCACGCGCGCGGCCGGCAATCAGCTTGTGGATAATGAGGTCTTCGACGGAGGCATATCGTAACTTGGCATTGCCGATCTTCACCGTCCGGGCTCTAGATATAGCCAGTTGTTCGTAGGGAGAAAACGAGAGGATAAAATCCACACGCATGCCGGATTGCGGATCGGCGCACGGCAGGACCATGGTCTGGCGGGTGAAGGTTTCGGGATCCACCAGTGGAGTCAACTGCGCAGCCTGAGCTGCAGCCAAGACATCGGGCAGACGCTCGAGCCCGGCGCCCAGGGTGATGTCGATGTCTTTCGTCAGGCGCGGCTCACCGTACAGCAGGACTGCTTGCCCGCCTATGATCATGTAGGGGAGCGCCGCCTGATCAAGAGCGGTTGCGATGCGCTGGAGCAACTCCTCGAGCATTCAAAACCCCGGCAATTCGGATATCGACGTCTATTCCGTCCAGGGGATCTGTAAGCGGAATGACACCGAGCGCGCGGGCCTCGCTGAATAGGGCTTCAAAGATCCGCAAATTGCGGCGATAGTTTACCGGCTCTTGCCGAATGAGCGCATTCTCGAAAGACTGCACTATCGATGGATCCCGGATCATTGACACGTACCTCCACCCTCATCATACCGCGGGCCGATGGTGGCCGCGGCGGAAAAATGTGAGTTACAACGACCGGTAACGGCACGACCTGCAAGCTGGCCGTGCTGCGGACTTGTGCGACATCGAGCCGACCACCCATCAGGCGTGTTACTTCCCGGATCCTTCTCAAGAAGGTAGTTCATTTCTCCCCAAACACAAAAGTTGCAGGTCGCGGGGTAGCCTGATCTGCCGGCACGAAGAGTGCGCCATTTTCTCGGGTCCAGGAACCAAGCAGTCCTGTGTTGTTGAGATCTGCCGCGAATAGGCCCTGAAAGATCTGTAGCAACCTTTACCTCAAAGGCACAACCAATGCCTCCCCGATATTGCTATAGCGATCGGGGACGCAGGTGAAGATTATGATCTGGCATTGCTTGGACGCCCTGGCAAGGGCGATGCCCATCGATCGTAACCTCTCCGGGTCGGTGTAACCCAGCGCGTCATCGAGAATCAGCGGTGTTCCACCATCCTTGGCGACGATCATCGAGCAGGCCAGCCGGAAGAGCAGCGAGAGCTGCTCCCTGGTGCCCCCGCTCAACGAGTCGAATGGAACCGTGATACCGTTGGCAGTGCGCCCGGAAATTTGCAGATCCTCGCTTATATCCACTTGGAAGGAAACGTCGAAAACCAGGCGGCCGAGATGCTCGATTTCTTGCTTGAGCGGAGCCACATAGGCCTGCCGCGCCTTATCACGTTCGTCGCGCATCGTTTCAAAGAGGAGCCTGGCCGCGGCGGCGCGGCGAAACAGCGCCAAGTTGTCCTTCTCCAAATGCTCGAACCGGCTTTGGGCTGCATTCAGCTTTTCGTGGAGCCCCTCCTCGCCAAGGATTTTCAGCCGCGTCTGTACCTCTGTAAGCTCTGTCCGGGCGTCTGTGAGGCGGGTCTGCGTGGTCCGGAGTGACCCTCTGGAGGTCTCGACCGAGGCCTTAACCCGTTCGGGATTCCTGGCCCGCAATGATGTTTCCGCGGATGTCACATTGGATCCCTCGGCAGATACAATCTGAGCGGCATCTGCGAGGTTCGCATCGAGCCTGTCATCTGGAACCGTCTTTCTGGCCCGATCCAGGTTATCGCGAACGTGATTGAGATTTTTTGCCAGCATTGCGAGTTGGACGCGAACTTCCTGGTGCCTGGAGTTCAATTCATCGCGCACGATGCGAGCGGCATCGACGGACTTGCGTGCTGTTTCCCATTGCTCAGCCAACTTCCTTTGAGAAAGCTCCGCATTGGCCCATTCCTTTTTGGCTGACTCCAGATCGGGGCAAAGGACGGGCTCCCGCCCGCGCTTTCCGAGATATTCGGGCACGCTTTGCTGCAGGCCGAATAGCTTCCTCTCGAGCTCCTCATAAGTGAGATCCCTCAGGTTTTCCTTTTCAATCGTCTCCTTGGCTTTGACGTCCCCCTCTGCTCCCCGGCGCTGCTCGAAAGCTGACCTCGCTTCATCTCCGTTCCCTACATCCGCAACTTTGCAGGCGCGTTCAAGAGCGTGCCGGGCATCCGCAACCTTTCTGGATAAGCCCTCGGCGCCGGCGCCGCCGGTGATTTCAATATCCAGCGCTTCCGGGATGACCAAGCGGATTTTGTCGGCAACGAAGAGCGCCCGGACTTCGTCCTTGGCAAGGATAACGGTTGCATCGTCGATCTGTAGTTGACATTCGGACAGGCCCCGCAAGAGGACGTTCGCAGCACCGGTCTCCAATTGGGCCTCCGCGGTCAGCAACCCACGCTCGGCTTCCTGGATGACCTTCAATGTGCGGGAGTCAACTTTGTTTCGTGCGAGCAATGCCTCCGCTGCGGCAGCAGTCTGCCTGGCACCGTCTATCCGATCCTTGCGCTCATTGAGTTGTTCGAGGTGCAGCTTGTTATTGTAATAATCAAAATCGGCTCTCCGCAGAGCGGCGAGTTCATCCGCCTCTCTCTTTCGTCCTTCGGCTTCATTGAAAGTCGCCAGTGCCTTGTTGAGCTCTTCCTCTGCCGGTTTCAGAGCAGAAAGCGATATCTTGCCGGATTCTTGCAGGTCATCATGTGCCCTCACTGCCTTGGCAACCGCATCGATCAGACCCTGGCGTTCCTCTTTGTCGCGGCGCACTGACTGTTCGGACTTTTGTGCCAACTCCAGCTTTATGCGAGCCCCGGCAAGCGCATTTTCTAGAGCGACAATCTCTTCCAGCGAAGCCGCAAAAGCAGCAACCGCATCCTCCTGTTCCCTTTCCTGCTTCTTCAGTTGTCCCAGCTCTCGTTGAAGGGCTGCCGATTTTTCTATGTCCTGATCGAGAGCCTGAATCTGCTTCCCGAACGACACAATCTCTGCCTGAACATCCGTCTGAAACTTGCGCGCTTCCTGAAGATCTTTCTTTTCGGCACCGCCCGGGGTGAAATACAGGCTGTATTCCGCCCTGACCTTGTCAAAAAGTCCTTCCTGCTGGAGATCTGCCGAGCGGCCTCCTGCTGCCTGGTCCAGTGCGGCCGACAGGGAAGTCTGTTTCGTCAGATCGGGTTGCTGAATCGCCTCTCCTTGCTGGATGGTCAACGCCTTCCACAAATCAATGTCGAGCGTCTCCCGCAGGATAGCTTCCGCACGTTCATGAGCCTCGCGCCCCGTGTAGTTCTCCGGCTTCGGCCGAGTGATGGTAAGCTTCGTTTCCGGCTTTTTATGGAACCGCTTGAAGTAGGTGAACGCGTACGGCCCGCTCTCTGCCTGCAATTCAATCTCTGGACCCTCGTCCCTGTGGACAGGCTGGATGGCCTCCACCTTGCGATGTTTACTGGAATCGAAGTATTCAAAGAGAATGCCGATTGCCTCGCCGAGGCTGGTTTTGCCGGCCTCATTCGGCCCTTGCACGAGAGTGATGCCCAGCGGACCGAAATTCACCTCGCGGGTGTCAATGCCGCGGTAGTTGGCCACTCGAAGACGGAGAAATCTCATGCCGTCCTCCTTGCTAACCGAAGAAGGAGCGTAAGGGCATCGCGTGCCGCGGCAGCTTCATCACCGCCCTCGGCGATCTTGCTTCGCAGCCGCTCGGTTGTTTGACCGGCAAAGCCTGAGAACCCAAGGTCGACGAAATCCGAGTCGTCAGGCATTACAACGAGATCGTCTTCCCGCGCCTCGAGAGCGCCAAATACATCTTCTGCCGCATCAAGATGCCTGTGAAGCAATCCATGCGACGACAAGGAAAGTGAGCCTATAAGGTGCAATCGGACGACCGTGCGTTCTTTGTTCTCGACCATTTCCAGCCACTGGCGAAGCATCTCCACGTCATCGCCGGTATTTAGATCGACGCGTGGGCGCTCCATAAACCGCCACTGCCCGACCTTGACCTCCTTGACGGCCGCCTGTTCATCTCCGACATCGACAATCAGGGCAAATCCTGAATTTGTCTCGGCGAAGTCGGTGGATTCCGGTGTCCCGGAGTACCAGATGCGTTCACTGGTTCCGACTCTGGTAACGGAATGGCGATCCCCAAGAGCCACGAAGTGAACCTTGCCTTTGTTGATGGCGTTGTCCATCGCAGCAATTTCGATGATTCCTGGGGCATCCGAGTCAGGCGTCAGCAGGTCAATGGCTCCGTGCCCCGCGCAAATACGGATAACCCCGTTTGCCGGCGGCAGGGCGTCCAATGCCTCGCTGATCGGATTAGCCGCGGGCCGCTTCGAGATCCACGCTGCCCCGACAACCTCAATGCCATCGGAGACCTGGATGGGATTCGCATTGTCAATGACATGGACATGCTCTGGCTTCCGCTCGATAAAGATGCTCGAACGGTAGACGGAGGCCGCGTTCAGCGGATCATGATTCCCCGGCAGGAGGTATACCGGAACCGGCACGTCCTTGAGGGCTTCCATCGCGCGCGCGACCGTTCTTCGATCCACCTGGTTCGACTCAAATGCATCGCCGCAGACCATCATGAAACGGCACTGCTCTTCCGCGGCGATTCGCGCCAGCGCTCGAATGGCGTCAAACCGTGCCTGGCTGAACCTCTCCTGGGCCCCTTCCGAAAGAAAGTGCCGCGTCATCCCCAACTGCCAGTCGCTCGTGTGAAGGAAACGCATTATTCCCTTCTTCCTCCTGCAAAGACTGTCTCGATGCAGTAGAAATACGTCGCTAACGATCTCAATTATGTAGGTAATTCTCTCCCCAAGCGGGGGAGACTTATTGCCTTGGGTGGATCATTATCCGGACTCAGGATTTGCTGCATAAATGGTGAGCTTGATAGCGTCACCAATCCTCTTGATTTCGGGGCGTTTCCCCGAGAGGGCTTCACTTTCCCGGACCAAGTTCATAAAGCCCTCCCCTCTTGCTTCCATGAAGCTCGTGCCTGTGATCGGGCTTGGAAAGTCGCGCATGAACCCGGCTAACTGTTGATTTCGACGCACAGGCACACAACCCGTGTAGAGTGCCTCTTCGGTCAACGTGTTGTGCAAACCTCCCGGATTTCGAATCTCAATGCGATCCGGATGGAGCGCTACGACGATTTGCGAGCCAGTAATCTCGTAATCCCGATGAACAACGGCGTTGACGACGGCTTCCTGCAGCGCGATGTCTACATAAGACGGAAGGTCTCGCCGGCCGGTGGCTTCTTTTCGCGATACTGTCGCAATCAGCGGGGAAGTTTGAAAATAGCGAAGCGCTTGAGAAATCTGCTCGGCCAAAGGACCTGTAATTCGCTTTGTGTCAGCAGCATCGCCATCCGCGAACACGTGACGATACGCGGCGACGTCAATGACCGCACCATCGAGGACCTGTTCCGGTTGTTCCGTGAATAGGAGGATGCCCAGATTTGTAGGAAGAACTCGGCCCTCGACCTCGACAGCAAGCCTCATGTTGACCAGAAACCGCTCAAAGGTAAGACCATTGGTTTCAAAGGAACGGTTGAATCTGCGTTGGTAGTAGGCTTCAAGGCGGGATCGATCGATCGCTGCGATGTTGGAGCTGAAGGCTGGCCTCTCCTCGAAAGGAATCAGCAGGTTTCTGGCAGCGAGGAGACGACCGAGATGTTCCGCGGGAATAGGCTGCCGATGACTGCCAATCCTCTTCAAGAATCGTCCGTCTGTTGTCTGATGGACATAATAACGAGATTTGCGTACCTCCACCTTTAAGCAGAGCTGCAATGCGCCACTTCCATCGGGCAACTGCAGCCAATCCAAGATCGGCTCGATCAGCGGACGACAATTGTGTAAACCTATGTTCACGACGAACTGTCCCAGAATGTCCCGCTGGTCTTTCTGTATTCCAATGACGGCGCCGTCCTTGCGAACGCCGAAGACCACGACTCCGCCTTCGGTGTTAGACATAGAGCAGAAAACCTCCGCAACCTCAGGAGCGGCTCTGCCAGCCTCGCCAATGCGGATTTCATTCCCACGGAACATCACTTCTTTCAATTCTAAAAAGGTATCTTCTCCGGCTGC
>CAYGWQ010000020.1:0-5502 GCA_964353465.1 uncultured Acidobacteriota bacterium
TGGAGCTGCCGCGAGGGAGTTCTGAGACAGCCTCGGCGGCCGGGGCCTACTTTGGGCGCCGGAAGCCCGCAAGTTCTCCCCAGATAACCCAGCCGTCGATCGCGGGCAACGGAAGCAACAGCCAGATTCCGACAATCAAATTGGCCTTCGCCAGGAAGTCAGACCAGGGTCCTCTCACCTGAGCATGCAGAACCATCGCGATCGCCGCGAGTGCCAGATTGGCCAGCGGGCCGCCAAGGGACCGCCCGATATGTGTCCATCTGGAACAGATCGCCGGATCGCAGCGATGGTAGTTGATATGGAACGTCGAGGTGATAATCAGGCCTCCATTGGGAGCGCCGACAATCTTCCCGGCGAGAATATGGCCGATGCTGTGAAGCAGGTTGCTTCCAAAGAGGATCAACCCATATGCAGCCCCGAGCGGCAAAAATGTGCCTGCCTGCCGATCGTCCGACTGCATGACAGCCACCAAAATGCCAATCAGAAGAAAGAAGGGCGCACTGAGCCATGCATAGGGAGTCAGGAAGCAGCCGACACCCATGACATCGAACGCTTTCCGGCGGCGAATGGCATTCAGGTTTCTGCGAATCATGCTCATGATTTCCGTGACAGGCGCCATAACCTCGAAAATCCACAGAAACCGATTTCCGCTGATCTCGAATAATTTCGAGGTTATGGCGCCTGTCGCCGAAATTAATATTTCTCATGGTAGAGACGAACGGCCGCGTCCTCGTATTGATTCATGTCGGTGTCCAGAAAATCCCCGATGTTTTCCCGGCGGGGATCTAGGCTCTCGGGAGAGGACCATTCGATCTGATCGTTGATATCCGCGGCGGAATTTCCCGCAGGGGCGGTGATGCAAAAAAACAGGGCAAAAAAGGCCGCCCAAGACAGCCGTGATGACAACCGCAGTGAGGGATATTCCGTTTTCATGACCTCGGCTCCTTCGCAAAAACAAGATTCGCCTTTCGGGCAGGAGACGAAAGCCGTCAGGATCTTCACGCAAGATAGGCGATCATGCCGACGATCCCCCCCATAAGCCCATAGACGGCCAAGGGCCACCATCTGGGAAGCCAGGGATCCCACGGAATGATCACTAAAAGATAGTAGATGATCGCAAGGGGCATCAAAAGAATATAGAACATCAATAGCCATCCCAAATAGATATTGATGATGAGGACTCTCGCCCCCCCTGACAATGACCTGGCCAAGCGGTGAGCCGCTTGAAACGTCCGCTCCAAGTAGCCGAGCCGTCGTCTATGAAGGAGTTCCCGTTCATAGGCCGGCCCGCCCGTCTTTCGGTTAATTTGCCTGTGGATGGGTTCCTGGAGTATTCCGAAGAGGAACAGGAGGAGCAGGCCGCCCAGGATGAGCCGGATGCCGACACGGGCGGCCAGGAGATTACCCTCCCTATAGGCATAGATGAATCCGTCGTTGGTGCCGGCGAACAGGATCCCCCCCTCGATGACGGGGCTCGACGGGGTCCGGCTGCCAGAACTCAATCGCCGGAGCAACTTCCCGGTGTTTTTGTCCAGGCAAAAAATGCCCCCGTTCCCTCCTCGGATCTTTTCTCCGTTAGCATAAAGGCATTCCCCGGAAACGACCGGCGCCGACGTCGTGCTCCCTCCGCCCTTGATCCTGTACCGCCAAAGGGCTTCCCCGGAAGCCTTATTCAGGCAATACACATACCCTCCCTCTTCCAAAGACCAGGCCTGGGCATACACATGATTCCCGGAAATAACGGGAGACGACTCCGGGACGTTCTTTTCGTCCGTAGCGAATGTCCATGCCGTCTCGCCGTTCTCCGCATCCAGGCAGATAATCGCTCCAACAGGCAGGGATTCCCGGGCCGCGATAAAAAGACGGCCATCCGAAACGACAAGGGGCGCACTGACATTGGCCCTGCCTATTTCAGATTTCCAGATCAATCTTCCGGTCCCTGCCTCCAAACAGAGCACAACTCCCCTATAATCCACGCCCCTGATCGAGATCAGCATGTTGCGCCCGTCGGGAACGCAACCGTAATTGTCCATGTATCCTTCCGTTTCGTATCGCCATTTCAATTGCCCGGATTTCATATCCAGGCAATGGATTTGGACTTTTTTTGTATTTGCTGTTCCGGAGGAAACATACAGGCGGTCTTCGTGGAGAACCGGCGGCGTCTCCACAATGTTGGATTCGGCGGTGAAAGACCAGATCGTCTTCCCGCTCTTTTTTTCGAGACAATAAACGTAGATCCATTGGCCTCTTTCCCCGAATCCGAAATAGGCATTTTTATCCGAAAGCACGGGATGGGAAAAAGGCAAGCCCTCTTTTTCGATCCGCCATAGCATCTTGCCCGTGCTCTTTTCCAGTCCGAAAACACGGCCGAGTTTTTGCTTCCGATTCGTCCACATATCTTTCCATGTGCCCGTGGCGCAATACAAGCCGTCTCCCCGGGGATCGGGAGCGAAATACATCTGCAGTTCTCCATCGATCCCGGTTCTCCACGTTTCCCCTCCCGTTTCCCGGTTCAGACAAACAATCATTCCACTTCGTCGCATGGGCGTCGCGTTGCCTGCATATACATTGCCTCCGGAGATGACCGGGGACAGCGGCCCACCGGATGCTTGCCTAAATTCCCACGCCAATCTCAAGGCCTCCGGATTTTTGAGAGGCATGGACACATCGGCCATCGAGTCCTCTTGGGCCGGACGGCCAGACGGAGCCTCCGCTTGCCCCGGAGAAACCAGCGCCGCCGCCCCGTCATACGCCCCGCCGCTCGGGAAGAAAATCATGACGCCGATCATCAAAGCGCGGATTTTCATGGTCATCCGACCTCCCCTGGACCCTGGATTCATAAGCCGGATTATCAATGCTCATGGATTAGCAACTGCTGTTCACGTCCGCCCGTTCCCTGGTGGATTTTCGGTTCGATGGGTCAATTTCTACGTTTGAGGGAAGCATAGAGCGGAGCCCGGAGGATGTCAAGGACGGGAGGCTGATGGGGGGCCCGGGGGACAAAGGCCGCAGAGTGGGCGGAAGTGGTGCGTTACCGGCGCGTGGTGTTTCTGCCTGCCTGCGTTCACGCCCACCCTGCGTCTATGGTCGCCGGGTGCCGGTGATCTTTATAATCGAAATAAATTCGATCTTTCGATCTTGCGCAACTGCGCATCAGATACATATAACGCCGGTCCCGGGAATGAACGCTTATACATTTCCGTAAATTAATTTTTTCCGGGATGGTACTCGCGTTCGGTGTGACCCTTCAGTTGGGCGCGGTAGAAGTACACCTCCCTCAGGTCGCCTGTGCTGTACCGCTTCGCCTGATCGTTGAAGTGCGGGGACGCGGGATTGCCGCTCTCACCACCGGCGGTCGCAGCCCTGGCGCGCACGGTCTTGCCGAACTCGACGACGGCGACGAAGCTGTTGCCGCTGCTGCCGTACCACTTCTTCGTCCCCGGGTACGCGCGCGCGCTGAATGCAGCGAGCGAGCCCCACGACGCCGAAGTGAACATGACCGGAATGCTCGGTCCGGCGTCGTTGAACGGCTGCACGATGTCGCCGGTGAGGCGCTGGAATCGATTGATGTCCCCCCACGGAGTCTTCCAGGTCCCGAAGTCAGCTGTGAGTCTGTCGGACGCCGCCGCCAGCGACTGCAGGAGCTCGTCCGCCGATACCTTGCCGCTGCCGATGTAGTCAGGGGCCGAAATCCCCGCCTGTCTTGCCGCCGCGCCCACGCGCCGCTGAATATCATCGCCCCAGAACACCGCGAGCGAGGTGGCGACGGACGTCGTGCCCCATCGCAGGTTCCACGCGCGCAGGAGCTTGATTTGCCCGGCCAACTTGTCTTTCAAGGGATTCCCAGCCTGGGCGTCGTCCCAGGCTTTGATGAGCGCGGGAATCGGTTTCTCAAACCAAGTGAGGTAGCTGTCGTACGCCGCCGCGAGGAACGAGTCGAGCGTGAAGTCCTTCCTGTTCTGCAGGACCCGGATCGCGTGGAGTCCGCGAGCGGATTCACTGCCGTTGTCGACATACACGGGATAGTCCGCCTTATTCGGGCTGTTCGGCCCCGCCGCTGACCACGGCCAGTTGTTGGTGTTGTAGAGCCACCCGCTGGCCGGATTCAGCAGGTGCGGCGTCTCGTCGACCGAAAGCAGGCCGCGCCAGTCCGTCGCGGGATTGCTGCCGTCGACCGGTCTGGTCCAGTCGAACCCGGGATCGCGCTTGGGGATGAAGTTGCCGTGGAAGTAGGCGATGTTGCCGTCGGCGTCGGCGTAGATCGTGTTGTTCGACGAGTTGGTATGCAGCTCCATCGTCTGCCGGAACGACTTGTAGTCTTTCGCCTTGGTGCGCGTGTAGGACTGCGTCAGCGCCTTCACGGGCTCCCGCATCAAGCTGAAGCTCACCCACTTGCCGCTCGCCTCACGGACGATGGGCCCGTGATGGGTGCGGTAGACGGTGAATTTCTTTTCGGCCATTCCGTTGCCTGACTTGTACGGCACCGTGATCTCGGCCGTCACGACCGGACGCTCTTCGTTGCCGTACTTGTAGTAGAAGCGATCGCCCTTCTTCTCCACCGTTTCGAGATACTCATCGACGCCATCCACGGCGCTGGAGGTGTGCATCCAGCCGGCGCGTTCGTTGAATCCCTGGTAGATGAAGAACTGCCCCCACGTCACCGCGCCGTAGGCGTTGAGCCCTCCTTCGCTCACCATCTGCAACTCGGACCGGAAGTAGAAGGAGGTGTGAGGATTGATCAGCAGCAGGGCACGACCCGCGGTGGTGTTCGAAGGCGCGACGGCGGCGCCGTTCGATCCGCCGGGCTCCGCCTCGATGCTTTCGTCCTCCGCAAGCGGCGGACTTGCGGAACTCTTGCCGTAAAACGCCTGGAGCTGGTTGAGGTTGACCTTCTCGATGTCGCCGCCGATGCTCCCTTCGGTGAAGGACAACGCCATCCAGGGTTCGAACCGCTTGATGACGCGCGGCTTCACCTCGGGGTGCCTGGCAAGGTAATAGTTCAGGCCGTCGGCGAATGCGTTCATCAGCGCCTTCAGCCACGTCGGGCTCGCCTCGTATTGCTCTTTCAGGTAGTCGGGGCCGATGAAGAGCTTCATACGCAGGTCACGGTATACTGCGGCCTCACCTTCGGCCTCCGCCAGCCGCCCCATTGCGTTGATGTAGTTCGTCTCGACGCGATTGAAGTCGTCTTCCGCCTGCGCGTACAAAGTGCCGAAGACCGTGTCGGCGTCCGTTTTTCCATAGACATGCGCGATGCCCCAATCATCGCGGATGATGGTGACGTTTTGGCCCTGTTGCTCCCAGCGTGCGAGATCCTGGCCGCCGGCTCCCTGAAAGGCGAACGAAGCGACTGCCGCAAGGACAAGAATTAGCTTCTTCATAAGTTCTCCAATGCCGGTCCCCGTTGTTCAGCCCACGGCACCGGTGCCCCGGCCATAGCGGCTGCCACCTGTATGGGTGAGCGTGCTCGCCTGATGGCCGATCCGGCTCTCGCGTGGGTTT
>CAYGWQ010000020.1:5512-31734 GCA_964353465.1 uncultured Acidobacteriota bacterium
AAATCCCGAGTTTTCGTTGTAAAGCAAACTTCCCTGGCTACTCCCATCCAAGCCAAGCGTAGCAATTCTATACCGAATTTCGGTGACAGGCGCCATAACCTCGAAATTATTCGAGATCGGCGGAAATCAACTTGCGTGGAATTGGGAGGTTATGGCGCCTGTCACCGAAATCGATAATGCAGGCATATTTCCTTTATATTTAATGGGTTACAGCGCGTCGTATTGACAAACCCCCGTGCAAGTGCCATTAATTACGTGTGAAGTCGCGTCGCCTAAGTTGCTTCTCCTTCCTGAGAGGCAACGCGGGGGAACCAAATTCCTCGAAGTACTGAGGACGGGGCGCACGGAGGCGGGTAACCGCAGCCGAGGTCACTTCCTGGACCGAGTCCGTCAGCTAACCTCGCCGGCATTGGGAAGGGCGATCCTCTAGGTCCGCAAAACCCACGATCACCCGGCAATTTGATTCGTTCGGCCTCAGGATGCCGGAAGTGCATCCATGTGCCTGAACCTGACGAAAGAAGGTGCCCATGTTCACGGCTTGGTCAATGCCGATGGCAGGAGCAGCAGTGTTGTTCCTTTTGGCAGTCGTGGTATTGGTGTCGTTGAGGAAGATCGGACCCACGGAAGTCGGCCTGGTGGTCAAGCGTTTCTCCACCCGGAGGCTGAGCAATGACAATCCGATCGCGTTCGCCGGCGAAGCCGGCTATCAGGCGGATCTCCTGATGCCCGGCCTGCGTTGGAAGTTGTGGCCGCTGTATAGAGTGGAAAAGTATCCATGGATCCAGGTGCCGGCCGGCGAAGTTGGAGTCGTGATCGCCCAGGTCGGCGAACCGCTGCCGATCGGTGCCAAATCAGCTGTTTACAAAAAAGAGTTCGGAGATTTCTCTAATCTCAGGAATTTTCTTGCGCATGGGGGGCAGAAAGGCGTGCAGCGCCCGGTGCTCTGTCCCGGTACGCTCGTGCCGATCCACCCGGTGGGCTTCCTGGTGATCACGAAGGAAAAGGTCTATGGCCTGCCCGTCTCTCCTGAGCTCCGCCGCAAGGCGGGAGCCGGCGGCAAATTGACGCCGGAGTCCTTTGGCCTGGAGCCCGAGCAGCTCGAACTGGTGCGGATCACGCCCCAGCCCCGCGGCGCGGGGCAAGGAGTCGTCGACATAATCGGCATTGTGACCGCGTTTGAGGGGGACCCGCTCCCCTCGGGCGCGATCGCCGGCCGCCTCGGCGGTTTTGCCGATGTCGAGCAGATGGAGAAGTCCGGGGTGGAAGATGCGCAGATCATCGAACGGCTGCTGGGCAATAAGAATTCGCTGCACAACAACTACCAGGACTTCCAGGCGTTCCTGGATAACGGCGGCAGGATCGGCCTCCAGCACGATCCGCTGCTGTACGGCGCGTTCGCACTCAATCCGTTCCTGGTGAGTGTGGAGCTGGTGCCGATGCTGGTGGTAAAGCAGGGAGAGGTAGCGGTGATCAAGGCGTATGTGGGCCTGGTGACGCAGGACACCTCGGGCGCGGAGTTCAAATTCGGTTCGCTGGTGCGCGCCGGGCATCGCGGCATCTGGCAGGAGGCGTTGCGCACGGGCAAGTACCCGATCAATCCCCGGTGCTATGAAGCGGAGATCGTCCCGACGGCGATTCTGACTCTCAACTGGGCGGATGCCGTTTCCCAGGCGCACAACCTGGATGCCCAGTTGAAGCAGATACGCGCCAAGAGTGAAGAGGGCTTTGTGTTCGATATCGATTTGCAGGTGCAGATCCATGTGCCGGATACGAAGGCGCCCAAGGTAATCTCGATGGTGGGGACGATGAAGAACCTCGTCAACGAGGTCCTCCAGGCGGCCGTCGGCAACCATTTCCGCGACAAGCTTCAAAGCATGCCGGCGATCCGGTTCATCGAGACCAGGAAGGAGGTACAGGTCCAGGCATTCGAGCACATCAAGAGCGAGCTCGAGCAATACCAGGTGGAGACGCGCGGTGTGTATATCCAGGACGTAATCCTTCCTGTGGACCTGGTGAAGGTCCTGACCGAGCGCGAGATCGCCAACCAGGAAATCGAAACCTTCCAGCGGCAGCGCGAGGCGCAGGACCAGAGGATCAGCATGGAACATGCGCGGGGCACGGCTGACATGCAGTCTCAACTGGCCAAGTCGGCCGTGGGAGTGGAGATCGAGAAGAACAACGCAAGTGCCCGGAAGGCGCAGGCAGACGGCGAATCGGTCTACATCCGCGAAACCGGCGCCGCCCGGGGCGCTGAGGTGGAAGCGGTGGGTCTGGCACGAGCGAAGGCGTATGAATCCCAGGTCAAGGCCCTGGGGCCCGCTTCGACGGCGCTCGTCAATGCGCTCAACGCGCTTGCGGACAGCAAAGTGCGGTTTGTTCCTGAAGTCCTGGTAAGCGGAGGCAACGGTAACGGCGCCCTGGAAGCGCTGGCCGGCGTGCTCACACGGTATTTCCATGAGCCCAGCAGAAAAAACATGCATGCCGGCTAGTTGCTGTCGCAAAATTCGTTCGGTCGGTAGGCATGCCCCAGAGGCCAGCTGATTTCTGTCGCAAAATTCGTTCAGCCGGCAGGCAAGCCCCGCAGGGGCGGAAAGAAAATAGCCCCGGGTGCAAACCCGGGGTTGGGTCGGAAAGCAGCGTGGAGCCCTGGAGGGGTGACAGAAAAAGGTCGCGGACAAAGAGCTTTCGCCCCTGCCGGGGCTCCTTCAATGCAACATCCTATCCGGGGGCTCGCGCCCCCGGCTACTATCTCCTGGCCCCTCCAGGGCCGCGTCGCGAGAGGTTAAACGCCATTTCGCGACAGAAACGAACTAAGCACCATTCGGGACAGGAGCCATAACCTCGAAATCATTCGAGATCGGCGGAAATGGCTTGCGTGGAATTTCGAGGTTTTGGCGCCCGTCCCCGAAACTCCGGAATTGCATGTCGGAGGGCTCATGGAAATCGCACGCTGTGCGATTTCCGCGTGGTATCATCGGCGCTTCGGTGAGAGGAGGCGGCGCGCTCTATGAAAACTCCAAATGTCCCCCTCGAAATCTGGCGCAGTCTTTATGAAAACTTGCTGCGTTTCATGCAACTCCGGCCCTGGGAGTCGCTCCATGATTCCGACGTCTTCGCGGTCCTCGATCCGGCCACGGGCCGGACCGGATACTGCAGCATCATGGGGGGGGCGCTGGGGCAGGTGTTCGCCCTCTGTGTCTATCGCGGCAGCGAAGGACTCAAGAATTACCGGCGCATGCGGGAGGCGGATATCGCTCTGGATTTAGGCGATATTGCGGCGGCGCAGTACTGCCTGATGGGCGAGTTCGAAGACCGAGCCGCCTTGAAAAAGCAGGACCTCGCTGTTATCAAGGCCCTGGGATTGAAGTGCCGCGGGCGCCGGGCATACCCCGTCTTTCGCAGCTACCTTCCCGGCTATTGTCCGTGGTTCCTGACCGAAGAGGAGGCCAGGCATCTGGCCCTTGCATTCGGTGCAGCTATCCAGTTCATCGCAGACTTCCGGGCACAACCCGACATCCTCCGCGGTCATGGCTCCCACAGCTATCTGGTCTACCAGCTAAAGACCGGAGTCGAGTCGCCTCAATCCTGGACCACCTCCTGGCGGGAGCCTGAGCCGTTGCCGCAAGCTCCGATACTGACTGAACCCGTGCCGCAGGAACTCCTGCGCGAGATCCTGTCGAAAAAACCGGTGCGCACGGAAGCCTGGGAGGTCGGGTCTTTCATCATTCCCCACGCCGCAATCACCGATCGAGACCGGCCTTACTATGCGAGGATCCTGCTGGCAGTCCAGAGCCAGTTGGGAATCGTGCTGGCCAGCGATACAATCCCTGCCTTTGAAGACAGCCGTGTCGCACTGCGCCACTTTGTACTTGCGACTTTACGTGATCACCGGGCCCTGCCGGGGGAAATCCGCGTGTGCGACGCGACGTTCGCGGACGTTCTCAAGCCGATTGCGGCAACGTTAGGCTTCACTTCCAGCCTGCACAGGAAGCTGCCTTCCCTGTCAGCGGTAAAGGAGGCCGTTTTCCGCCGGCGCCCGGAAAAAGGCTGAAAACTGTCTTAGTTCTGCAAGGGGAGTGCCGTGAAAATCCTGCTCATCGAACCGCCGAAGGCTCCCCTGACCATCGGCGGTGAAGAGGTGTTTCTTTTTGAGCCGCTGGCCCTGGAGTACGTCGCCGCAGGCGTTGCCGGAGATCATGATGTCCGCATCCTCGACATGCGGCTCGATAAGGGGCTTGCTTCGGTGCTGGAAGAATTCCTTCCCGGCATGGTCGGGTTCACGGCATACACGGTGCACGTGAATACGGTCCGACGCCTGGCCGGCGACATCAAGAAGTGGAACAGGGACACCCTCACGGTAGTCGGCGGGCACCACGCGACGGTGGCACCTGCCGACTTCCTGACGCCGGAAATCGATCTAGTGGTCGCAGGCGAAGGGATCGAGCCGCTCCGGGAAATCGTTCGGCGTCAAGAATCCAGGCAGGGATTCGAAGGCATTCCCGGTGTCGCGGTCCGGTCCGGCAAGGGCCTCGCGATGATGGATGCCGGCACTGCGATCGACCTCGACGCCGCTCCTTTTCCCATCCGCGCTCTGACCGCCCGATACCGGAGGCATTACTACTGCGAGTGGATGAAGCCGCTGGCCTCGATTCGCACATCCAAAGGCTGCCCGCACCGTTGCACCTTCTGCGCCGAATGGAAGATCGCGCATGGGCGCTATTTGCGAAGATCGCCCGAACGGGTCGTGGAGGAGCTCAGGCAAATAGACGAGGAGTGCATCTTCTTCGCGGACGACGAGTCGCTGGTGGACATCGGCCGCATGGCGCGCCTCGCGGCCTTGATTGCTCAGGCGGGCATCCGCAAGCGCTACTTCCTTTATGGCCGCAGTGACACCATCGTGCGGAACCCTGACCTGTTGAAGGCCTGGCGCGATGTCGGCCTCGAGCGCGTTTTCATCGGCCTGGAGTTCGTGCGCGACGAGGACCTCGCGTACATCCGCAAGCGCTCGACGGCGGCCGACAACGACCAGGCGGTAAAGGTACTCCAGGACCTGGGCATCGATATTTATGCTTCATTCATCGTCCGGCCCGAGTTCGGCCGTGAAGACTTCGAAGCGTATCACCGCTACTGCCGGACGCTCGGGCTCAACTTTGCTTCTTTTGCCGTGCTCACGCCGCTCCCGGGCACAGACCTCTACGATGAGGTCAAGAATCGGCTGCTTACGCACAATCTCGATTACTTCGATTTCATCCACACTTTGCTGCCGACAAGCCTTCCTCTGGAGGAATTTTTCGGGGAATTGACGCGGCTATACCGGAACGCGATCTCTCCGTTGAAGCAGCTCGCCCTGCTGAGGCGATATGCCTTGCGCGACATTCCGCCGTTGCTGGCAAAATCGCGGCGTGCCTTCGCCCGCCTGCGGACGGCCCACAGGGACTACGATGAACTGAAGTGCAGGAGACCGTAGAGGATGTGCCGTTCGGAGAATGCGAGGTAAAGAAAGCCGAATGGAATATGGAGCACGGCCAGTGGCGCTACACGATTTCAGGCCACGACAGGGATGCCTGCGAACTGCATCAGTGGTGATTCCATGCAACTTTGAGGTCGAGGTGTTCAGCTTCGGCCGGGATGCCAGGGGGCACGAGGTCGATTTTGTGGCCGAAACCGGCCGCGAGAAGATAACGCTGTCACCCGTGGCATCAGCGACGCTTTCCGCCTCCGCCACCACCTTGTGAGCCACCGCCGCTCGATCCGCGTCCGCCGCTGAGGCCGCCGCCACCGCTGAAGCTTCGCGCAGACATCTGTGGCGCGGACCGGTACTGCTGCGGAGCTTGAGACCTCTGTTGCGGAGCCTGATACCTTTGCTGCGGAGCCTGGTACCTCTGCTGCGGAGCCTGGTACCTCTGCTGCGGAGCCTGATACCTCTGTTGCGGAGCCTGATACCTCTGCTGCGGAGCCTGGTACCTCTGTTGCGGAGCCTGATACCTCTGTTGCGGAGCCTGGTACCTCTGCTGCGGAGCCTGATACCTCTGCTGCGGAGCCTGGTACCTCTGTTGTGGAGCCTGGTACCTCTGCTGTGGAGCCTGAGACCTCTGTTGCGGAGCCTGGTACCTCTGCTGTAGAGCTTGATTCCTTTGCTGCGGCTGATTCTGGAAACGCTGAGATTGAGGCGGAATGTTACGATATCCTTGTTCCCTGGGGCGCTCAGCAGAGCGGTTTGCGTACGGCGCTGCGGCGGCCCTTGACCCTGTTCCTGCCTGGAACGAATTTCGAGAGGCCATCGAAGGTCCCCGGAACCGCGCGGCTATTTGCGGGTTCCCGTACGGAATGCCAAGGCGATGAACCGGATCATGCGCCCAGATCGTTCTCCCTGCAAAACCGACCCCGAAGCCGTGGTGGAATCCAAAGCGAGGGAAGAAGGAATTATTGATGAACACCGTGTGGCCGAACCAGTTAGGGCCCCATCCCCAACCGCCCCAACCTCCCCAGCCGCCGAAACAGAAGCTGAGGTTGAAGCCGAGCCCGAAGCGGAATCCGAATCCAGAGTAATAGAGCGGGGGATAATAGCCGTAAACAGGAGGTCCCCAAACGTAGACGGGATCATAGGAAGGTACATAGATCACCTGCGGATCGGCCGGCTGAATGATTATGATCTGTTGCCCTCCTTGAGCCTCAGTCGTGACCATCTGCTGCGGCGTTGAAGCAAGGATGCCTTTGTTTTGCGCCCGGGCGCGCATCTGCTGGACCGCGTTCATCACGTCGGCCTCTTGCGCGAGGAAGGCGTTACCAAGGTCTGTGGTCCACCTGATATCCTGGTTTAGCTTCGCCAGCGCATCAGGAACGGCAACCAGCGCTTGCACGCTGGGATCCCAGGGTTGCTGCTTTGCGGCGTCCATGAGCTCCTGGCCGCCGAGGTTCTTGTTCCGTTGCAGCCACTGGCTTGCTTCCACGATCTCCAGCGGATAGGTGCTGGCAACCAAGATCTGACCCAGCAGTGGATCGGGATAGAGAGCGATCGGTGCCACCAAGTTGTTGAGTTGCTGGGGAGATAGCAGCTGCGGCTGCGCCTGCTCCATTTGGGGCGGTTGCGCAGGCGGCCGGACCGGGGGCGTTTGTTCTTGCGCCCACACGAGCGTTCCGGCTCCGAGGAGAGTTATCACCGAAAGAATCAGTGCAGATGAATGGCGTTTCATACGACCTCCAATCTTCTAAACCATTAGATGCACGCCCATGGGTAATGTTTCAACTGGAATCGATTGAACTGCGCGCTTTTTGCGCATCCAGGAGTCCTGCTTCAGCATGCGCATTTTCTCCGGGACTGTTCCGAAAACAGGACCAATTACGGAGCCGATCAACTCGACTATTTCTGTCCCGCCCTTCATGGCTAAGCATTTCACGACCGCGAAAATCCCGGAGGGGTGGCGCAGCGAGGCCCAGGGCGCAAGCCCCGGGAACATGGGAGCGAGCAGGCAAGAGCCTGATAAGCCACTGCCTGTCGTTGTCGGAGGTCACGACATCCTCGGATTGCTTTATTTCTAATGACAGAGATCCCGACTTGTATAATCTGAGGGGAGGATTATTCACAGCTCGTTGAAGGGAGAATTGGCACATGTCAGCAAACGATCCGCTGCCCGATGTAACTATGGAACAGTTGCCCGAGCGTTTGCGCGAGGCTGCCGCTCGCGCCGGCTGGACAACCCTCATGCCGGTGCAGGCGCGGGCGATCCCATATCTGCTCGGCGCGAGGAACATGATGATTCAGGCCCGCACCGGCAGCGGCAAGACCGGCGCCTTTTTGCTGCCCATGCTGGAGAGGCTTGACCCAAGGCGCCGTCATTGTCAGGCGCTCATATTAGTCCCCACGCGGGAACTCGCCCGGCAGGTCTGGCAGGAGGCCGAAAGGTTGTGCGGCGGCGCGGGCTTCCGCACCGTCGTCGTATATGGCGGCGTCGGCTATGACGAGCAGATTGACGCGCTCAAGCAAGGCGCGCAAATCGTAGTCGCCACGCCGGGGCGCGCGCTCGATCATCTGCTCAGACGTACGTTCACCCTCGATGACATCGAGATGCTGATCTTCGATGAAGCCGACCGCATGTTATCCATGGGTTTCTATCCCGACATGAAACAGGTCCAGGGCTACTTGCCCAACCGTAACTTGCATACCTGCATGTTTTCAGCCACCTTCCCGCTCTACGTTATGCGCACCGCGCGCGAGTTCATTCGCGAACCGGAATTCATGACACTCAGTCTCGATCATGTGCACGTGACCGACACCGAACACGTCTTTTACCTGGTGCGGGGTATGGACAGAGATCGCGGTCTCGTTCGCCTGATTGAGATCGAGAACCCGGCTTCGGCCATCATTTTCTGCAACACCAAGGTCAAAGTGCATTACGTGTCGGTGGTGTTGCAGAGCTTCGGCTATGACGCTGATGAGTTGAGCGCTGATCTGTCGCAAAAGGATCGTGAGCGGGTCATGGCACGGGTGCGCCAGGGGAAGTTGCGGTTCCTGGTGGCCACCGACGTAGCCGCGCGCGGCATCGACATCCCGGATCTCTCCCACGTCATCCTCTACGAACCGCCTGAGGACCCCGAGGCCTACATTCACCGCGCCGGACGAACAGGCCGCGCGGGCGCGGCCGGGGTCGCCATTTCATTGGTGAGCGATCTGGAGAAGATGGACCTCGACCGCATCGCCAAACGCTTCGGCATCAACCTGCAGGAGCGGCCGCTGCCCACTCCGGCCGACGTGGAAGCGGTCGTAGCCGAGCGCGTCACGGCTCTGCTCGAAGCGCGCCTGCGCCGGCGTGACAAACTGCATATCGAACGAAGCCAGCGTTTCGTGCCGCTGGGCCGCAGCCTGGCCGAAAACGAGGACGAATCGGCCATCATCGCGATGCTGCTGGACGATTATTACCAACAGACACTTCATGCCCCCTTGCCGCAACCGGCCGAAGCGCCGGCTCCCACGAGACAAGGCCGCGCAGGTGCGGAACAACGCCGCCGCCGCCCACGCCGATGAAAAAGCAAAGTCCGGTCCGGGCGGTGGAGCGGCTGTTTTCGTTCGTGTTGCGCTCCCGCATTCTGATTGTGGGACGCGACACGCTGGCACGCAGCAAAAGCAGGCTGCATTTCGTGTTGATCACTCACGACCTCTCCGAAACCAGCCGGGCGGAAATCCTCTCGGACTTCGCGCATTACCCGGTGGTGCAGCATTACAGCGCGGAGGAGCTGGAGAAGTTTTTCGGTATCAAGGGGGCAAAAGTGATTGGGTTTGAGAAGTCGGGCCTTGCCCGATCGCTCTACGCGGAGTTGAAGGAGCATCGGATCAACAGGCCGGCCGGGCGCGCGATATAGCGCAGGGGGTCGTATCTGTAGAATCCAGTTTTTGAATTAGAACAGGTCTGCACCGCGCCTGGATGGCGGTATTAGCCAAAGACAGCGGTGCGCTGTCGTCTGCGTTTTTAATGTAAAAACTGGAAACTACAGATACGGCCCCTTGTCCGCCGCATGCCTGCGCCTTGGGCGCCCAATGGCGTCCAGACTCAGTCTCAGCCCGAATGGTTTCAGGAGGCGGTTGATCGTTGCCTGAGTGGGATTATGCCGTGGATGGATGGCACGCAGCAGGTTTGGGCTCGCCATGCCGATTTTCATGGCAAACTCTTTGATGCCCGAGGCCCGGACGGCCTTGCCGAGCGCATGCTGAAGAGAGACTCCTTCGTCTATGGCCGCAAGCAGAAACTCCCGGGCGAATTCCGGATCCCGGAGATCCTGTGCCACTCCCTTATTCCAATCCTTGCTGCGTCTCGCCATGTCGCGTTGCCTCCAGATATTCTCTCCAGAACCGGCGCGCATCACGGATGTCTTTCCATTGGGATGCCTTGTTTCCGCCGAGGAGGAGCAGAAGGGTGGATGGACCTTCCCTGCCGAAATAGATTCGGTATCCGGAACCGAACATCAGGCGCGCTTCGCACACGCCGCCCCCTACGGCCTTGCAATCACCGGGATTGCCCGTTTCGAAGCGCAACACTCTCGCCTGAACTCTGGCTCTGACCATGACCTCCAGGTTCTCAACCCGATCGCGAAAAGGACTTCTACCTTCCGCGTTTAGAAACTCCCGGATCGTCAGTTTCATTTAATAATTATCATATATGATAATTATTGTCAATGCCGATTTCCCATCTGTTGCAGTCTTTCCCGAAATAACCAGGCCGCGGGCGAAACGGTATCCGTGCACGGTATGGAGACACTAGGAACTACGATGCGCTGTTCAAGGCGCTGGTGAAGAACCGTTCGATTCAGCGCGCATTGGACTTGACCGGCGATTAACCACCGGTTAAATTTCATGCAGACCAAGAGACTCACTGACGATGAGGCAATCGGGAGAGCGCGGTGGATATGGGAAAACGGAAGCCTCCGCAGGACCGGTCACTTTGATGTTGAGCTGAAACATGCCGGCGCCACAATGGTAGACGCTGAGGATGTGCTTTTCGGAGAATGCGAGGTAAAGAAAGCCGAATGGAATATGGAGCACGGTCAGTGGCGCTACACGATTTCAGGCCACAACAGCGATGACTGCGAACTGCATCTGGTTGTGTCAATCGACATTAAGAAGTCCGAGCTGGTCCTCATCACGGCGTTCTGAAGGAAAATGAAAAATGCTGTGCGATAACTGCAAGAAAGCCAGTCTTCGAAACCAGAAGAAACTGTATCACTATACGGAATCTGGCCTTCCGGGCATTTATCTGAAGAATGTTACGTGGTCGCAATGTCCCGCCTGCCATGCGCGGGAAGTGACCTTACCCGGAGTCGGCCAGCTGCACCGTTGCATCGCATGGGGGATTGTGACCAAACCCTCCATGCTGACCGGGGAAGAGATTGTATTTCTGCGGAAAATGCTGCGAAAAAATCAGAAGCAGATGGCCGAGTTGCTTGGATTGAGCCAGGTAGTTCTCAACCGTTGGGAGACCGGTGCCCGGCAGGGTCACGCGACGGCTAACGACAGCAAGATACGTCTGATTTACCTCACGATGCAGCAGGACGAATACACGCGGAGGATTAATCAAGAGACCTGGGAGTTGCTGCACCGCCTGTTCGGAAAGGTCAGCAGGGAGTCCGCCCCCGTAAAAATGAGAATTGATCCTGCAGTTTGTTCTCCTGAGGAAATAGCCTTCGTGGAGATTGAGCACCTGCTGCACGAACAGCAGGCAGTTGCCGCTCACCCATAATCCTGCAGCAGCAGTGATTCGATGCAACTTTGAGGTCGGCGATCTGTTTCCGGTTTGCTGCTTCCCGGGAAGGACATTGATGGGAATTTCCTGAAACGTGCGCAGAACCGGGAAATACATCCTTCAGGTTTTCTATCAGGCTCTGGGAGATGTTCTCGTCGAAGAGAAGCTTCACGCTGGAACCGTAGTGAGTTTGCGTTCGCGATCGGCAGCGAACGACAGACATGCCTTGATGTCATCCGGCTTCAACTCAGGAAAGTCGCGTAGGATCTCTGCGGCCGTCATTCCTGAAGCGAGGTAGTCGAGGACATCATAAACCGTAATCCGGAGTCCCCGTATGCAGGGCTTGCCCTCACGTTTCCCGGGCTCTATGGTGAAAATCTCTCGATAATCCATGTACGTATCAGAACGTCATCGACCGCATGAAGGCAAAGGGAGATTCGTTGACATAAAACCTATCTTCCTCCTTCCAAAATGTTCATGTTTGGAGCAGATGATGAAGGGGATCTCGCCGGAAACCCTGGTAAACATGTGGATCCAGGAAAAAGCCTCCTGAAGCTTGCTTGACCTGCGCGTGGGAACTCTTTCGGCCGCCCAGAAAGAGGCCATCCGGAATCTGAACCTCAGAAAAATCCGAGTTCTTGCCGTCTCTCTCCTCGATTTTCAATCCCGCGCCGACCTGGCGCTTTGGCTGAAGCGGCGCGCATCCTGAACACCCGGTTCTGATTTATCCGAGATCCGTCCGGTAGTCTGGGCGGACGGGCGGCAATCTGTCGTCGCAATCATCTATCTTTGTTTCCGGCATTCTCCTGCGATCCTCCCGCTCGCCCGTGCGATTGAGCCTAAGGATCTTGTTGCCAGGAGTCGCGCCAGTTGCAGGGTTCTCAGGCGACGATCGAGAAGTCATACCTTGCGCGCAGATTGCGAACGTGACCGACAATACCCGGAATGCTTTCCCACCGCGCCCACAGTTCCCGGTAACTCATGCCGTGAAAATGTACGACGCTGCCGCTGACCTGCCGTGCGAAGGCGGACACCTGGTCACGGTACTCCTGGAAGGCCAGTAGGAAGTTGGCATTGGCGGGCTCCCAGTACAGGTAAAGCAGGTGCATTTCGTGGTTTCTGAATCAGTGAATATCGGCAGATCACGCCGCGTGACTGCGCCCTGGACGCTCAATGGCAGCGAGACTCAGTCTCAGCCCGAATATCGATAGTGCTTGCAAATTGACCACGGAATGGTTAAATATTCACCATGATACGGAGAAATATCGAACCTCTGGTAACAACAGCACTGGCCGACACTCCGGTCGTTTTGATCAACGGAGCCCGGCAATCCGGCAAGACTACCCTGGTGCGCGCGCTGGCCGCGGGCATCCGAAAAGCCGCCTATATCACCCTGGATGATTCCGCGGTGCTTGCAGGCGTGGCTGCCAATCCGCGCGGATATCTTAGCGGTTTGGAAGGGACCGTCATCATCGACGAAGCACAGAAGGCCCCCGCCTTATTCCCAGCGATCAAAATGGCCGTAGACGAGGACCGGAGAGCAGGCCGATTCATCCTCACCGGGTCCGCCAATATCATGATGCTGCCAAAACTCTCCGAGTCGCTGGCCGGACGCATGGAAATCCTGACTCTGCGGCCCTTTTCCCAGGGTGAGCTGGAGGGCCGGCGCGAGATCTTTATCAAACGTCTTTTTTCGGGAAAAGGATTTCCAATCGCGGATAGGGCCGTCCCGGGTGCTTCCTTGGCCCAGCGTATTCACCGAGGTGGATATCCCGAGGCCATCCGGCGATCCGCTACGCGCCGGCGGGCCTGGTTCGCATCGTACCTGACCATGATTTTGCAGCAAGACATCCGGGATCTCTCCAACATCGATGGCCTTATGGAAACGCCGCGGCTGCTGGCTTTGCTGGCGGCCCGCTCCTCAGCATTGCTGAACATCTCGGAACTATCACGCAGCGCCGGCATTCCCCACACATCCCTCCAGCGCTACCTGTCGCTTTTTGAAGCCGCGTTCCTCATCCAACGCATCCCTGCCTGGACCGCCAATCTGAGCAAACGGCTGGTCAAGGCGCCCAAGGCGCTCCTGGGGGACACGGGGTTCATGGCCCATCTGCTGAATGCGTCCGAGGATGCCGTGCTCAAGGATGCCAACTTGTCCGGACGATTCCTCGAAACCTTCGTCGGTTGCGAATTGCTCAAGCAGGTCGAGTGGGAAGAGAGCAGGCCCGCGCTAATGCATTACCGGACGGCAGCAGGCAAGGAAGTCGATTTTGTGCTCGAAGAAGGAGGGCGACGCGTGGCGGGGATCGAAGTGAAGTCATCGCATGCCGTCAGCGCCCAGGACTTCAGTGGCCTGCGCAGCCTGGCCGAAGATGCCGGGAAGCAGTTCGCCGCTGGGGTGGTCCTTTATGCGGGCGAAAAAATGGTCCCGTTCGGGTCGCATTTATGGGCTGTGCCGATATCCGAGCTATGGGCGGAGTAAATCCCATGCCAGCGAACGATAGTATCGATAACCGCGATCAGAAACTGGTTGATCCTATCAACTTCATTTAACGATCACCAGGGCTCCCATGGTTCATGGCCGCCCTCGCCCCTACGACGACGGATTTGAAGAAGGCGGACTGCTCCGATACCGGTACCGGGGCACGGACCCCAATCACCCGGACAATGTCGGCCTCAGAGAGATCATGCGGCGCAATCTACCGCTCATATACTTTCACGGAATTGCCAAGGGTCGATACATGGCGTGTTGGCCTGCCTACCTGGTCCATGATAATCCGGCCGACCTGTATTTTTCCGTTGCCCTGGACGATCGTACGCTTGCGCGCAAAGAGTTCACACTGGCAGAAACGGATGAAAGCGTCGTGAGGCGCTCCTATGTTACGGCATTTGTGCGGCGCCGGATGCACCAGCAGGCTTTCCGGGAGAGAGTTTTGCAGGCCTACCGGGAGCATTGCGCCGTGTGCCGGCTGCGGCACGCCGAGCTCCTTGAAGCGGCGCACATCCTGCCGGACACGCATGGGCGGGGCGAGCCGGTGGTATCCAATGGATTGTCGCTATGCTCGCTTCACCATGCGGCCTTTGACACGAACATTCTGGGCATCACTCCGGATCTGCTCGTGGACATAAGGGGTGACATCCTCGAGGAAATTGACGGCCCGATGCTCGTCCATGGATTGCAGGAATTTCAGGGCAAAAAGATTCTCGTCCCGAGATCCGAGATCCAGAAACCCAACCGCGATTTTCTCGCCGAGCGCTACGACTTATTCCGCAAGGCAAGCTGATATGACCGACTGCCCTTTCTGCAGCAAGATAGCGAACTCTGAGGTGATACTGAGCAACGAATTGGCTGTCTCATTTCCGGACGGCTACCCGGTCAGCGCCGGACATATGCTCATCGTGCCGCGCAGGCATATCGAGGATTTCTTCAGCCTCACGGCGGAGGAGCAGGCCGCGATATGGAATCTGGTCGCCCCCGCGCGGCATCACATCGAGACGCAGCACGTGCCCGACGGCTATAACCTGGGAATCAATGTCGGCTCGATCGCCGGCCAGACGGTTCCCCATGCGCATTTCCACGTCATCCCTCGATATGCGGGCGATGTTGCCGATCCCCGCGGCGGGATTCGATGGGTGCTGCCATCCAGGGCAGTCTACTGGCGACAACCATGAACCAACCCATCGGAATTGACGAAAGCATCCGGTTCGCAGAAAAAGTCCTCGAGCTTCTCGATGAAGGAAGGTTCGTGGCAACCTACAAGTTCGCCGTGCTCCTGGCACTGATGGATCTTTGCTTCGAAAAGAACGCCGCCTCCGGAATCGCGCCGGACTCTGTCACCACTCGCCAGCTGGCCGATAAAATCATAGAAATCTATTGGCCACACACCGTTGATTATCACCGTGTCTCGGGCGTCCTCAGGCAGAATACCGGCAACCAGGCGGAAATCCCGGCGGCGATCCTCAGGTTCCGGCGGGACATCGCCCGCGATCCTTCAACGCCGCTTCATCAGGCCAGAACAGCTTTTGCTAATGGTTATGAGCGCCTGGTCCGCTCGGTGGAATGGACCTTGATCGAAATGCCGTTGCCAAGGCTTCAGACCATCGGCCTGAGCCGGGACCTTTTCCTTTATGAGATCAGTTGGGATGAGTCGGTGCGTCGAGGCGACCTGGGGCGCGAGTTTGACAACAACATCCGGTTGAAACCTGGCGCGGGCGACCACTTGATCCATCTGAACGGCCTGCTTCGTCCGTTCATTCATAAAAAATGGGCCTCGATGGTAGCGCGAATCAACCGCTTGCCCGAAAACGAACTCGAGGATTTCCTGTATGGAGTGGAGCGAGTTTCCAGCACAAAGACCAGAGGCAGCCTCTGGGAGATTCAGGAAAGGAGATGCTTATATTGCAGTGACGTCATCCCTGAACCGCATCGCGGGGAGGTCGATCATGTTCTTCCCTGGTCCCGCTATCCCGACAACGGCATCGAGAATCTTGTGGTCGCTCACAAGCGTTGCAACGGCGACAAGAGGAACTTCCTCGCTGTCAGCGAACATGTCGAGAACTGGTCCCGCCGGTTGGATCCGGATTCGGCCGCGGCATCCGCTCTCGCCACCCTGTCCAAAGCCTCGAGCTGGGAGCGCAACCCGGAAAAAACGCGCAGTGCCGCAAGAGCCCTATACCTTCGATTGCCTGCCGACGCCAAGCTGTGGCGCAACGCCAGGCTTTTCGTCCCCCCGGATTTCCCCCGCCTCCGCGCAGCTCTGTGCCCGACCCGGTGAAAAGTTTGGGCTTATGCTCCCATTGCCGCAATCTGATCACACGTTGTCCCACCACGGGCTTGTCGGCCATGATTGGATTGCTGGCCGTGTCGGTTCGGGCCGGTTTCTTGTTATCCCCGACCGACAGCAGTCGTTTCCACTTCTTTGAATAAGGAAATGGTGCATGTTCACTTACGGCCGGATGTCATCTCGCGGAGCCGTATCGTCAGGCTTTTGGGGGTAACGTCATGGGCGTCACTAACGTCAAGAGACGCCGGCGGAACTCCAGAGCGAACACAGCTGAGGCACAATGGCTTTCAAAAGGTGTTCCCGGCGTGGCAGGAACACGGGATTGCCGATCCGGTGCCCCTCCTGGCCGCGCCAGCTGGCAAACGATTCAGCGAACCCATCTTAGCATTTTTCCTTGCGTAGCCGACGGCAAGTGGCAATCTCGTATTCCGAGCTCAGCATCGTGGCGACATAAGTTAGAGCACTGCGGTCAGAGATGGCTGGAGCACACTTGCCAATTCCACCAAGTGTGGACACCTCTTTTCCCCGGAACGTAACGGCCTTGCGGACTGCTTCTGGCGAAAACATCGGCGACCCTCATTATGGACGCGGCAAACCGATCGAGGCCCGGGAACGATTGTCTTCATGTTTGTGCGGGACATTGGAGTTTCAATTGACAGAATCGGCAATGATCGCCGGGCTGTGGCTTATATTGGCGATCGCGGACATCCTTGAACATCCGATCCAGTTTCTGGGTGCTTTCAGCGATGAAAGACTCGTCGTTAGCAAAAGTGAGCGAGTGTTTTGGATCGAGCAACGATCGGATTTCCACCTGTTGCACGGCGATTCCATCATTTGCAGCGAGACCTAGCGCACCCGCCCGCACCTGAAGTTCATATTGCCGTCGCATGCCCGCAGCAACATCCTTTGAAGTCTTCCATTCGCAGAGCACCAACGCCCCATCGCGTCTCTCAATGACCGCGTCCACAACGCCATCGATTCGGCCTTCATTGCCTTGCAAGTAGCGATAGCGATGTTCCACTAATAGTGGGCGGCGCGAGTTTTTAAGCAGATTCTGCACATTGCTGTGGAAACTTGTACTTCACGATCGGTCGTCTTCTTCAATGCGGACCAGGCCTCAAAGAATGTCAGCCCGCTCTTGGTTCCCGCAGTATCCAGGGCATCCGCAGTCGTCGCTAGCAGCCTCAGGGCGCGGAGTTGGCTAAACTCCCTCCTGCGTAACGAGAGGGAAACTGCACGTACAAAAACCGGGTGCGCGTAGAGACTGCGCAGCGTCTTGCCCGCTCTCCAACTGGGTGGTCCGCCCAGGGTTTGCTCCATCGCGTGATCAGCTCGCGATGAGTGCAATTGGACGGTCAGTCCATAGCTCTTCGCGTGTTTATTGATCTCTTTGACCGTTTGCTTGTCCAGCTGTCGGGAAAGGATAGCTATGTCGCTTGGTTTCAAATCAGAGAGCTCATCAAGGAGCTTGCTGATCAGGAACATTGCCTGCGCGACAGTACCTGCATATACGGGATGGTTGGTGTCGGTTGCGTCCGACTCCTCGCGCATAGAACGAAGGTGTTTCAGCATGCCGTCCTTCTTCAAGTTCGGCACGCGCCGACTCAGAAAGCGATAAGCGCAGTCCAAAATCGGCTGCCTCGATCGCCAGTTTTCCGTGAGATAGTACATTTTTGAGTGGGTGCGCTTAACGAACGAACCCAGATTGCCCGGTCCAGCCCCGCGCCACTCATAAATCTGCTGGCATGGATCACCTACAACCCAGATGTTGCGCTTTCGGCCTGCCAGCAAAAGCAAAATCTCTGTTTGAACTCGGCTGGTGTCCTGAAATTCGTCCACCACAATCGCGTCGAATTGTGCGGCAAAATCATTTGCGAGTTTCTTTCGGCGTCTCAAGCACCGCAAAAGATCAGTACTCACTGAATCGTGGTCTGTCGCTCCGTGTCGCTTCAATTCAATGAAGTAGGCCTTCAACGTGCGATCCAGGCTCCGCGGAGACGGCACGTCCCCATTTCTCCGCTTCTCTCTCAATTCGGAGCGGATGGATTTGGCTATGGCTTGCCTTTCTGAACCACACGCAAAGTGCGCACGCGCGGATTTTTCCAGCAGGCCAACAAGCCCTATCTTGTCGGCCCGGTCGAACCAGTAGCCGCGCGAATCGTTGCCCCGTTTGCCTATCACTTCCCAGGCGCACTTCAGGAGGAGCACACGCCCCTGCGCCTCGTCCAGCAACCGCGCCGAATGCATAAACCCCCGGTTCATTGCCTGGAGAGACAAGTCTCGAACCAAAGCATCAATTGTCGAAATGCAAAGCTGCTGAGCACGCTCGCCGAGACGTCCATATGAGCGATCGTAGAGTTCTGCGGTAGCTTTACGCGTAAATGTCGTCGCTAGTATTCTCTTCGGGTCGAGCCGGCGCTGTTCGACGAGACAGATCAGCCTTTCAGTTAACGCTGTAGTTTTGCCCGTTCCTGCTCCGGCGATGACGCAGGCTGGTCCCGATCCATGCTCAACCGCTCTTCTCTGCTCTTCTGTAAGATTTCTCACGATTCACTCGCAGTTCAACACCGACATTGAAAGTGGCCAGTAACCCCTACATTTATTTATCGGATTTTTGCTTCGGCGCTACGCAAAAATTACCAGGGTATGCCACCAATCGGGATTTGCGAACGATCTTGCTTGCGTCTCCTGCCAGCCATCGGTCATTGCCTTGGGCACAGTTGAAGCACAGCCAGATTGGGAAGGTTTGCCGGACGCGCCTTTTAGAGGGAACTCGGGACCTCCAGTCCGGTGTCCCGTAGAGAACATGCTCCCACGCTTGTTCTGTCAACGAGGGGCGAATGAGAGTTGTCTGCCCCAATCATCCACCCGAGGCAATCCAAATGATTCTGGACTGTCTCGGCCTCCCTTCACGACCGCCTCTCATGGCCTACACGCTGCCGGATCGTTATATAGGCGAGCTTTACATTCTCAGCAACTTGACAAATCAGTCGGTTGCCATGTAGGTAGAGGTGTGCAGGATCGCCTATCCTGCAGCAGTGTCTTGCGATACAATCCCGTCGATGATCGGCTTGGACCTGAGGCGGATCGGCCGAGGTAGACATGAGGCCCCGGATATCAGAAGATGGAGGCAAGACATCCTGGGAGAGCCAAGCACCAAAACGACAGCTGCTTTTTCTAGGGACAGGAAAGGCGACTTGCGAAGTGGTCGGAGAAACGACGCGATAATGTGTTTGGGCTGGAGGCTGCCTTGACCCGATTGAGCATTCCTGCAAACCCACAGCCCGGTCACTCGGCACGGACGGCCGCTGCGGTAGAGTACCTCGCGCTGACTGGTATCAAGGGTTTGGGCGACAAAGGAATCGCACACATTTTGGCTCAGGTGCGCCGCAACGGCGGGACGGTTCGGGACCTCTTCAACGCAGTTCCCAAGCGGCTGCAGGCTCACTATGGCCTCCACGCGAGCGCAGCGCGAATCTTGTGCAGGCACACTGAGCAACTGATGGATCAAGCGGCCAAGTTTTGGAATCGTGCTAACGCGTTGGGAATAGCGGTCATAGCACCCGGTGAAGGGAGCTACCCAGCTCGACTGGATGAGTTCTATGAGGGTGAGCCACCACTGCTGTACGTGTGCGGGAACCTCGGACTGCTGAGCACTCCGTCTGCGGCGGTCGTGAATTCGGCGAAGCCGACGGCGGAAACGCTTGAGCTTTCACTCGGCCTCGCCAGTCGCTTGGCGGAGGCTGGCCGGACGCTAGTCGTGGGCACGGAGAGCCCGTCGTACAACGTGGTGGGGCTGGCTGCGAAACGAGCGGCCGGCTCGGCGATCGTCGTCTTGCACGAGGGTCTGCTCACCGCTTTGGAGCAAGGGCCGGATCGTGAACCGCTGCCGTTGCCACGATGGGCCGGCAAGCAGCTCGACCCGAGCCGAACCCTGCTCGTGTCGCCGTTTCGGTTGGACGGACGATGGCAGATGGGGAACGGCCCGCGACGCGATAAGCTGGTTGTCGCCTTGGCCGACTGCGTCGTTGCGGTCGAAACAAAAGCCGGCGGCACCATCGAAAGGCTATGCCGCGACGCGCTGCGCCTCGGGCGGCGCATGTTCGCTTGTCAGTTTGTGCAGCCGCCACCCGCATGTGCCAACGACTCGCTGATCGCCGACGGTACCACACCTCTGGTCGCCGACCCGGTTGGTTCAAACGTCGATCTCGTGCTCGCCGCGGATGTGCCGCGTCCGTCGGCTGGGCGGTTCGAGGGCGACGGTCTCGAGCGACGCCGATCGCTCGGCCAGTTCTTTACGCCGCGGCAAATCGCTGAGTTCATCTGGGAAATGGTGGAGCTGATGCGCGGGCGGAAGTGGTGCCGAAAGGCTCGCGTCATAGATCCAGCTTGCGGCGAGGGAGTCTTTATCCGCGTGGCGATCGAACGCGGCCACCCCGCGGAAAACTGCTTCGGCGTCGATATCGACGAGACCCTCCTTCCCCTCTGGCGGAGCGACTCGCGGTTCCGCGGCGCGCGGCTGTTCCGCACGAACGGTCTCCTGGACAATTCGACTATCGGTCTGGTGCCCGGCACGTTTGACCTTGTGATCGGAAATCCGCCCTTTAGCGGCAAGGGACTAAAAGATCTCCTGCGGCTCGTGAACCTGCCGGACGTCAGTCGATCCACGAGCCAGCGGAGTCTGTTCGGTGACGCGCCGGACGAAGAGCCCTCGAACACGGCGATACCTGTCGGGTCGCCGCTTGCACCATACGAGCACACGATCCGAGACTACATGGCCCGACAGCTCAGCCGATACATGTGCTGGCGGTTGCGCGAGGAGTCGGAGGAAGTAATCGACGCCGGGCTGGCCAACAACGGCATCGGCACCGGTTTGTTCGCGGACTTGGACTTGTCCGGCGATCGACCCGTGCGGGCGTCCGACTATGAACGAATGTTCCAAGCGGTGGCGGCTTGGCCCGCCGACCTCCCGCTGGACATCCGCCAGCCCGAAGTGCGCGACACACTCCGCCGCTTGGCCAGCACCACCAACGAAGTGTTCTTTACAGAACGGTTCGCCCAACTTGCCAAGCCTGGCGGCATGGTCGCCGTCATAGTCCCCGAGAGCATTCTCGCCAGCGACCAACTTGCACCGCTGCGGAGTTGGCTCATGCAGGAGATTCAACTGCTGGCCGTCGTTAGTCTGCCTCAGAACGTCTTCACCGGCGTAGGAGCGAAGGCTAAAACCGGAATTGTCTTTGCCCGCCGGTACGCGGCTGAGGAGCAGCAGGCCAACGCGCAGGCTTTGGCGGCTGGACGCTTGGCCGAAGAATTTCATGACCGAAAAGTGCTCCTTACGACCCCGAACGCGGATTCCGATCAGCAGTCACTGGCGGACTACCTTGCCAGCGTAATAGACATGTGCAAGAGAGTTATAGGGTCGAACACGGGATCGGAGATCATACGTGACCATTAAAGGAAGTCGTCACTCAAGAACCCAATACGATCGCGGACACATCTGGACAATCGTGCCGCTCCGCGAAATCGCGGAGGCCAATCGCTTCAATCCCCCGTATTTTGAGGAGAGGTTCGTGCTGATCGAGCAACAACTTCGAAAGCTGGGCGCTGATCGGCTGGGCCGTTTTATCCCCGACGTCCTTCCAGACGGCTCGAAAGGCATCACTTATGGTCAGGTCGGGTCTCGTGAACTGCATCCGCGTGGGATTGTCCGATACCTCCAGGTCATCAATATCCGAGAAACGGGAATTGACTTCGCAGTCAAACCCGACCGAGTCGCCCTGGGCAGCCATAATGACCCTCCGCGGAGCAGAGTGCTGAGGGACGACATCCTATTGACGAACACGGCGTTTCGTGGGACGGATACGCTCATCGGCCGCTGCGTAGTTGTTCCGACAGACTACGGAAACCTGAACATCAGCCAAGACATCGACCGGATTCGAGTTGTCGGCGTGAATCCGTACTACGTGGGCGTGTTCTTGAAAAGCAAGTTTGGTAAGTTGCAGATGCAAAGAGTCATCCATGGTGTGGATTCACAAAAGATCAACTTTGGGCGCGTTCGATCTCTGCTCATTCCAGACGTGAACGAGGAGAACCGGCAGGAGTGTCAGCGCCAGTATTCGGAGATGTCCAAGTACCACGAGCGGGCGATGAGCATTAAAGAGCGGATTCTGGAGGAAACTGGCGTCGAACCGGGCCAGTACGGCCAGACGATCAACTCGCTGGCAAACGAAAAACCGGCGTACCGACGGGCGATGGAGGGGGCGAGGGAGCGGCTGGATCATCTCACTGCGCAGCTCGAATCGGTTATAGAGGGCCGGCAGCGCAAGTTGAAGCCGCTCAAGGCCTGAACGGAGCATTGTATGAAGATGAACGGTCGCATTCGCGAACTGTTGGCGATCCGTTGTGCCAACGACATCGAATACGGCCATCGCGTAATCTGGCCGCTGATGGATCACCTGGGCATCCCTCTGGAGATGCGGCGCCCGCAGTTTCAGATCGAGAATCCCTTCGGCGGCGGATTGCTCCGGCTCGATTATCTCATCCATGTCGGCAACCTGCCGATGGTGACGATCGAGGGTGAGCCGCAGGCCACCCTATTCCAGCAAGGATACAAGCAGGCCCGCAACTACAGCACGAACTTCAAGCCGCGCCAGCGCGACTGCCCAATGCGCGAGATGACCGTGCCGTTCCTGATTGTCGCGGCGGGCGAGAAGGCCGAGATGCGGCGCGCAATCGCACGTGGACTGAACATCGAGTACGAGCCGATCCTCGTGGGCGGCGTCCCAGCGTTTCTGGAGTGGCAGGAGTTGCTGACCAAAGCCGCAGTGCTTCACCCGGCTGGCGCCCTCGGCCCCGACCAGCAGGTGATGATCGCCGACGTCGCCCGGCAGTTCTTCAACGATCTGTACGCCGCAATCGACGGCGTCGCCGCATTTCGTAAGAAAGACGACCAGAGGATCATGTTGTTCAACGGCGTAATTGACCTGGCCCGGAGCAGACAGCATGCCCGCATCCGTACATTGTGCCGACGGGCGGGATTGAACCTTCGCGCCGTCGGCCGAGTGCAGAACGCCCTGGCGTGGTACCAGCAGAAGATCGAAGCCAACGAGTTTTCCGGAACGGCCGTGGCACGCGGATATCGTAATTTTTTGGTGCAGCCGGGCGGCCACGGCGGTCACCAATTCTTCACCGGCGAATCGCAGCATCGGCCGTATCGCATCGGTCGCACGGTGCGCTACCGTAATATTGCCCGGTACTTCACGCCCGCCGAGGTCATTCAGCAGATGGTCCGACTCGCGAACCCAAGATCGCACGAACGCGTGATCGACATCGCGTGCGGCAGCGGCGGTTTCCCGGCTGAGTGCGTGAACCACGTCGCTCAAACAGATGGCCACAAAAAGTCCCAGGAGTTCCTGACGAAGCGACTCGTGGCAATTGACGACGACCCCTTTTGCGTTTCGTGCACGCGCGAGCTGCTGACGTTTCTCTACCCGGATCGCAGCGCGGAATTGCGGGTTTTCCTGCACAACGCGCTGTACCGACGAGCGCCGGTCGACAGTGAAATCCCCGAAGAGACAGCCGCTGAGCGATACCTCCGCGGCGGATACTACGATTTAGTGATCGGCAATCCGCCGGGCAACGACGAGTATTCCGGTACAAATCGCTGCGAGATCGTCCGCCAGTGGACCGAACGATTCGGTCACGTCGAAGGTGGCTTGATGGACCATCACTGCTTCATCCGCCGGGCGGTCGAGTTGGCCCGTCCCGACGGGGGCCGCATCTGTATGCTCGTGCCTGAGGGCCTGCTGGCCCGCGACAATCGCGGCATGCCCAGACTGCGTTCGGAGCTGATCCGCAACTGCGAACTGCGGGCCGTGATCTCCCTGCCGCGCGTTTTCAAGAATAACAACGCACGGATGGCGATTGTCTACTTGGTCCGAAATCCGCTTTGGAATGCAAATCGCAAGGTCTTACTGGCAAGTGTCCAATCCAGTTGGAACGACGGTGCTGGTATCGAGCATACGACAGATTTATTCGGTGAACTGGAGACCATCGTCGATCGTTACCTAACTGAGGTGGAGGCTGCAGCGCGCAATCTTCCGCTCGGCCAAGGTCTGGTCGAGATTTCCGAAGGCAGCACAGCGGAAAGCGAGGACGCCGAAGACGAGTAGCCACTTTGGGGGACAAGCTACCCAGCCCGCCGAATTGGTTCTGCCAGCTCGCAAGATGCGATGGGATCGGCGGCTCCCCGGACAGGCGCAACCATGATGGAAAGGCGGGAGATTCTCTCGCAAATGCGTGCCGGCCAACTGGCGCATGCGTTTGTGCCCGAAACTGAGTCCGCGACAACAGGACCGTAACCAATCGCAACCAACTCAGTCCAATATCGCGCCCGCGAGGGACCCGGCTTCTCTTGAATTATCAATAGCTTGCGGATCCTATTTGAGGGCTCAAAATCCCGCGACCCTTTGCGGTTATGAGGGTTCGACCCCCTCCTTCGGCACCAATCAAATCAATAACTTAGCTAAATCGATCCCTCCGGGAAACAGCCAAAAAGCGGGTGTGTTGCGCCTTATGTTCGGTCGAACCGTTTTGAGGGAGGCCGATGTAGTTGTGCGTCGCAAAGCGATGGCCTCCCGGCCGGTTCTGGCGCAGCTTCTCGACGCCGGACGGGTGGAAATATCTCCGGCACACACAGAAATGCAGGTTGAGGAAGCCCGGCAGCATTTTTAATACGCTCCGGACGCAAGGGTGCTGGCGGAGGCCATTCTCGCCGAACCCGATTGGTTTGTCACCCATGACAAAGAGCATTTTCTGAACGAAAAACAGGAGCTAAAACTCGCCATTGCAATCGGCACGCCTGGAGATTTGATTCAAAGCATCAAAGACGGTCTCTATCTGCCTTGAAGGGTGGAGGCGGCGGTTGTCGTCATGAAAAGCGATACAGCAGGTTCAAAACGACTGGATCGCTAATGGAGCGCAACTTGTGCCTGTCACCGAATTTCCGATGAAATACCGGCGGCCGGATGGCACAATGGATTCCACGGGAGGGCCACAACATGGCAAACTTGTTGGATCGTATCAACATCGATCCAAAAATCTGCCACGGCCAGCCATGTGTTAGAGGCATTCGCATCATGGTCTGGCGGGTTGTGGAATATTTGGCCGGCGGAGACAGCATCGAGACTGTCCTTGAGGCTTATCCTTCACTCACCAGAGAGGATGTCCAGGCGTGCCTGGCTCTCGCCGCCGAAATGACCCGGGAACGCATCCTCCCCATCGAGGTCACCTATTGATGCATTTCAAGCTGGACGAGAAGGCCGATCCCCGCTGGCGGCAACCTCTTGAAATGCACACATCGCCTTATAAACAAATGAATTGCGCTCATGAAATCAACTGTATCCTGGTTGTTATCTTTAATGCGCGGGCTAAAGCCCGCCCCCACATGTGACTTGTGACTTCGAACCAGCTGGCGCTACGGGTCGAACAATGAGTTTCACGACAGAAACCAGGATAGGGCTCAATCCAAATCCGGGGAGCTATACCTTATGAGAAGAGCCTTCCCATTCATTTCAGGAATCGTTTTTTGGTCTCTGCTCTGGATGCCGCCTCCTGTCCCTGCAGCGGAGCTGCCGAAGGTGCTGGTCATAGGAACGGGCGGAACAATCTCGGGCGGCATAGATCCGGCGACCGGAGAAGCGAAGAGCCTGACGGCGAAGGACCTGGTGCAACTGGTCCCTTCCCTCAAAGGCAAGGTTGAGATCGAGGAGGAAGACTTCGTTCGCATCGGAAGCTCTTCCATGACGCCGGAAATCCAGTTCCGGCTCGCCGCGAGGGTTCAGGAACTTTTTCAAAAACGACCCGACCTCGCCGGCATCGTCATCACCCATGGCACGGATTCACTCGAGGAGACGGCCTACCTGGTCGACCTCGTTTATGGCGACGAGCGCCCGGTGGTGTTTGCCGCGGCGCAGCGGCCGCCCCGGGTATCCGATTCGGATGGCCCGCGCAACCTCGAAGGAGCCATCCTCACCGCCATTGCGCCAAAGTCGCGCGGCAAGGGCGCCCTGGTTGTGCTCAATGATGACATTCACTCCGCCCGGTACGTTACCAAGTCGCACTCCGTTGCGGTGGAATCTTTCCGCTCCGGAAAGAAGGGCATGCTGGGAACCATCGCTTTCCAGTCTGCTTGATCGACGAGTCGGTT
>CAYGWQ010000021.1:0-3346 GCA_964353465.1 uncultured Acidobacteriota bacterium
CCAGGTCGAGGTCCAAGTATTGGAACTTATCTTAGCGCTTAAGGGCTAAAGCCCGTCCCCACATTTGACTACAATCCAGCCGGCCCCTTCACTTTTATGTCAGCCGCTCCCCGCGACAGCGGCGCGTGCGATTTCCCATTCCTCCTTGACAAGTGAGCCGGAGGCTCATACTTTGTCGCTAGGACACATCGAGCGCGCCGACGACCGGATCGTCGGTCGCGATGGCGTGTCGCGCTGACGCGGCGCTATGCGGCCGGAGAAGAATCACCGCAAAGCTCCCTCATGACCGGCCGGCACAAAGGACGGATTGGTGGCTCGGGCGGGCACGTTGCTTGCGGAGACGTCGTTCTGCCGTGACAAAACATTACGAGAGGCACATGACTCGAAAGAGACTCGCTCTAGCAATTCCGGCTGTCCTCATCCTGCTGGCTGTGTCTTTGGGATACTATTATCTGAGCAAGGAATCAGCCCCGCCTCCGCTCCTGTTATCCACGGCGGCCCGCCGCGAGCTCAGAGTTGTGGTCAACACCAACGGTATCATTGAACCCGTGGATCGCATTGATGTGTATGCTCCTATCGACGCGTTTGTCACGGATCTCCGTCACAGGGAAGGCTCCGAAGTCACCGCAGGGCAGCCGCTGATGCGTTTGGAGTCGTCACAACTCCTGACATCGCTTGCCGAAGCCAGGGCTGCGCTTCTGCAAGCCAGACGCGAGGCGCAGCGGGTTGCCACCGGACCCTCCAAAGAAGAGCTGGCAGCCGTGGAATCCGCGATTGCAGAGGCTACGCTGCAGCTCAGCCAACAGCGGGAGGATCTGCGTCGAGAGGAGGCTCTGCTCCCGAAAGACGCTACCACGCGGGACGTGGTGGAGAACCTTCGCAAGCAGGTCAGCCTGCTTGCCCTGCGCATCGAGGGTCTGAAGGGAAAAAAACAAGGTCTCCTGAACCGTTACTCGGATAACGAGAAACAATTGGAGCAGGACAGGGTCAACGAGCTGACGCGGCAAGTGGAGCTGCTGGACCGACAGGTGCAATTGGGAAGCATGGTGGTTCCCAGGAGCGGTCTGCTCTATTCGCTCCCCGTCCGTTCAGGATCCTATGTCAGCAAAGGCCAGCTGCTAGCACAGATGTACCAGCCGGGCAAAGTCCGGCTTCGGGCATATGTGGATGAGCCGGACCTGGGAAGGGTGGAGAAGGGCCAGCGGGTTCTGATTGAATGGGATGGACTGCCGGATCAGCGCTGGGAGGGCGTGGTTGACAAGCCCGCAGAACAAGCGGTCGCGTTGGGGAACCGTTCCGTCGGATACGTTATCTGCGAGATTGAAGGGGAACCCAAAGCGCTGATTCCGAACATTAACGTGAAAATCCAGCTGGTGACGGCGAGCAAAGCGGCGGCCCTGGTGGTGCCGAGGACTGCGGTCTTCAATGTTGATGGGAAGCCCGCCGTTCTGCTGTCGTCGGATGGAATCCACACCACCTTGAAATCCGTGATCCTGGGGTTGGTCACTCCCGAAGAAGTCGAGATCGTTCAGGGCATTGAGGAAGGCGACCGGGTCGTGACCAATCCAGGTGAAGCCAGGAATCGATGATTCTCGATACGGCAAGCGGTCCCAGCCGGCAGGGCGCGCCGCAACCCCGGAGGACAATCCGCAAGTCCCATCTGCCGGTATTCGAAATCCTCCGAACCGCAGTTGATGCTCTGGGCCGCAATTGGGTTCGTGCGGTGTTGACTTCGCTGAGCATGGTGGTGGGAACCGCCTGCCTGGTGCTCGTGGTCGTGGCGGGGATTAGCGGCAGGAACTATGTATTGGATCAGATCCGCGGAGTTGGCTCGAACCTGATCTCCGTCTATCATGAGGCGGCCGACGCCACCATGGGCACCAATGCCCTTGCGGACAGGCTGAACCCTCGCGACCTGCAGGCCATTCTGACCCGGACCCCGGGGGTCCGAGGAGCTGCTCCGCTGGTGCTGAGTTACCCCACACTGGTAATGGAGGGAGTCGGCCATGTTGTCACCCTTTTTGGCACGACCCCGGATTACCAGCAGGTGCGCAACATCGAGATTGCCCAGGGGCGGTTTCTGGATCAGAACGACCTTCAATTCCGAAACAAGGTTTGTGTGGTCACCGAACTCCTTGCCAAGAAACTGGCGCGCGACCCGCTTTACAAAGGCTACGTCAGTTTTTACGGCATTCGCTTTTCGGTGGTCGGTGTCTTCCGGGAGCGTGTCAGCACTTTCAGCCAGGCGGAGGTTACCGACTTTGCTGCGGCAATTTCGATCTCTGTGATGCGCAATTTCAAGCCGGCGGACACCATCGACCAGATTTACGTCTCGGCCGAGAGTATGGAACTGGTTCCGCAAGTCACGGATGAAATCCGCCGACTGTTGGTGAGTCGCCATCGCAGGCAGTCGCTCTACAAGGTGGACAATCTGACGGAAATCCTGAAGGCGGCCAACCGGATAAGCCTGGGGCTTACTCTGGTTCTCCTGGTGATTGCCGCCATATCTTTGATGGCCAGCGGCATCGGCATCATGAACGTCATGCTCATTACCGTCACGGAACGTACGCGGGAGATCGGCATCAAGAAAGCCGTCGGAGCCTTGCGCCGGGTGCTGATGATCGAATTCCTGGCCGAAGCGATGATACTCAGTTGTGGGGGGGGACTGGTGGGCATTTTCGTGGGCATAGCAGTGCCCTACTCGGTGCATTATTTTGCCCCTGCCATCCAGATCGAAATCCCGCCGCTGGCCCTGCTCTTGGGCTTTGGCATGACCCTGGTGGTGGGATTGACCTTCGGAATGATCCCGGCAATCCGCGCTTCGCGCTTGAATCCGGTCGAGTCTTTGCGATATGAATAGCCGTGTCGCGCTGCATGCGGATCCAGTCCGTATCTATCCGTTTTCATCCGCGTCCCAAAAGGCTTTTCGATCCAAATTTCGTGAATAATCCGGACTGACGAGCTATTGGATATATTGCTGGGGATTGAAACGAGGCATGAGTCATACCCTGAGACCGTTGGTAGTGATTCCGACATACAACGAGCGGGACAATCTCCGTCAGCTGATACCGGCGATTCTTGAAATGGAGGACAAATTCTCCATCCTGGTCGTAGATGACGGCAGCCCCGATAATACGGCCAGCGCGGTCCTGGACTTGAAAGAAAGCCGGTTTCACCGGCGGTTGTTCCTGGAATCCCGCCCCGGGAAACTGGGCCTCGGCAGCGCCTATGTTCACGGCCTCAAGTGGGGCCTGGCCGAGGGTTATGATTTCCTCATCCAGATGGACGCCGATTGGAGCCACCACCCCAAGTATCTCGAAACCATGCTGCGATTGGCGCAAGGCGC